>JAIESE010000027.1 GCA_019746225.1 Alphaproteobacteria bacterium
TGGTCGCATAGCTCAGCGGTAGAGCACTACGTTGACATCGTAGGGGTCACAGGTTCAATCCCTGTTGCGACCACCATAATTTTAAGTCTTAATATTCTCTAATCAAAAGATGTCTCACTCCTCAGAAGAAGCAAATACTGCGTCAATCGTCTCCATAGACTCAACAGTCACAGAATCACCTACGGCAGCGACTTCACCAGGGATTCCTACATTGCCCCCCTCTTCACCGCCCTCATCACCTCCTTGGAGTTCAGAATCTGATTCAGCATCATCTTCTTCACCCAAAGATATGCGGCTTACGGCCACGACTTTTTCTTCTTCACCAACCCGGAAGATGGTCACGCCTTGCGTTCGGCGACCAGCGATGCGGATATCGTGCACAGGGCAACGAATCAATTGACCGCCGTCGGTGACCAACATGATTTGATCGGTTGGATCAACGGGGAAGGACCCGACAACGCCGCCATTACGGTCATTCACAATAATGCTATCCACACCCATACCACCGCGACCGGTTGTCCGGTAACCATAGGAAGAACTGCGCTTTCCAAATCCATTTTCTGTAATGGTCAAGATAAACTGCTCACTAGAAGCCAGTTCTTGGATGCGCTCTTGTGACAATTTCAAGGTGTCTGTTGATCCCTCTTCATCGCCATTGTCACCTGCCAAGTCTTCGCCTTCGAGACCACCTTCAAGGGTTTGTCTTGCTTTTGCAGCTTGGCGCAAGTAAGCATCCCGTTCTTCAGTCGAAAGCACCATTTGCCCCATGATCGCCATAGAAATAACCTGATCATCCTTTAAGCGAATACCCCGCACACCATTAGAGTCACGACCCACAAAGATACGAATATCGGTCATATGGAAGCGAATACACTTTCCGTTGCGTGTTGAAAGCAAGACATCATCGCTTTCGGTACAAGTCTGAACGGCAATAAGGTTTTCGCCTTCGTCCAGCTTCATTGCGATTTTACCGTTCGCCTTGATGTTCAAGAAATCGCTGAGACGGTTACGACGCACATTGCCTTTCGAAGTGGCAAACATGACGAACATCTGATCCCAGAGATTCTCCTCCTCCGGCAATACCATGACCGTAGAAATTGTCTCTCCTTCTGACAAAGGCAACAAGTTAATCATCGGTCGGCCACGGGCTTGAGGCGTTGCAAGCGGCAGACGATACGCCTTCAATTGATAAACGCGCCCAATGGAGCTAAAGAACAGAACAGGGCTATGAGTGTTGGCCACGAACACGTCGCTCACGATATCCTCATCGCGCGTCGCCATACCGGAGCGCCCTTTGCCGCCGCGTCGTTGGGCGCGATAGGTAGAGAGGGGAACACGTTTGATATAACCATTTAAGCTGACCGTGACAACCATGTCTTCCCGCTGGATCAGGTCTTCCATATCTACGGAGGATTCCCCATCTTCAATGAGGGTTCGACGAGGAGTCGCGAATTGGTCTTTCATCTCTACGAGTTCATTACGAAGGATGTCCAAAACCATCTGACGAGAGGCCAAAATTTCCAAATACTCGGCAATCTTATCGGCAAGTTCTTGCAAGTCCGCAGCGATCTTATCTCTTTCAAGGCCTGTCAAACGGTGGAGGCGCAAATCCAAAATCGCTTGGGCTTGGGCATCAGACAGACGATAAGTACTCCCGACAACTTCCCGATCCGGCTCAACTAACAGAATAAGGGATTCAACCGCTGAAGCCGGCCATTCCCGGTCCATCAATTGCGCCTTCGCAACCACGCGGTCTGCTGCAGCCCGAATCAAAGCAATTATGGGGTCAATGTTGGCCACTGCAATCGCAAGACCCACGAAGAGATGGGCTTTCTCCCGAGCACGGGCAAGTTCAAAGCGCGTACGGCGCAAAATCACTTCTTCACGGAATTCAAGGAACGCTTCCAAAATTCTCTTCAAGGGCAATTGTTCTGGACGACCATGGTTCAGGGCCAACATGTTGATTCCGAACGATGTTTGCAAGGCCGTATAGCGATAGAGCTGATTCAAGACAACATCTGGCACAGCGTCCCGCTTCAGCTCAATGACCACGCGCATGCCGGTACGGTCAGATTCATCCCGTAAATCAGAGATGCCCTCAATGATCTTTTCTTTCACGACTTCCGCGATGCGCTCAATCATCCGTGCTTTGTTCACTTGGTAGGGAATCTCATCTATAATAATGGCTTCCCGGTCACCACGAAGGGTCTCAAAGTGGGTTTTTCCGCGGATAACGATAGAACCACGTCCGGTGCGATATGCCTCAAAAATGCCACCGCGCCCAATAATGGAAGCGCCTGTTGGAAAATCAGGCCCTGGAACAATTCCGATCAACTCCTCAACGGTCAAGTCAGGATTGTCGATGAGCGCACAACATGCTTCCAGAACTTCTCCGAGATTGTGGGTTGGGATGTTGGTGGCCATACCAACCGCGATACCACTGCCACCATTCACCAAAATATTGGGAAAGCGCGCCGGCAATACGCGAGGTTCGGTCATGGAATCATCATAGTTGGGTTGAAAGTCGACCGTGTCTTTATCTATGTCTTCCAAAAGGGCATGGGACGGGCGACTTAAACGCGCTTCCGTATAACGAGACGCCGCCGCAGGATCGCCGTCCATGGATCCAAAGTTTCCTTGACCATCAATAAGAGTCAATCGCAAAGAAAAGTCTTGAGCCAGACGTACCATCGCATCATAAATGGCCATATCCCCGTGCGGGTGATACTTACCCATGACGTCACCGACCGTGCGAGCTGACTTACGATAGGGGCGGTTATACTCGTTCCCGGCTTCCTTCATCGCATACAAAATCCGTCGATGAACAGGCTTCAAGCCATCTCGAACATCTGGCAATGCACGAGAAACAATAACGCTCATGGCATAATCCAGATAGGAGCGCTTCATCTCCTCTTCAATAGCAACAGGCTTAATATCAGATGGTTGAAGGGACGTTGTCATTTTGCTTCTTTCCTCTTAAAAGCTCGATAGAACCAGGTATTTTATTGTAACATAAAACATGTTTTGACCCCAGATCCATCTTCACGAATTTTGCTTCTGGTCACTGTTTTTTTTAAAAGGGAACTTCATCATTCAAAGGTGCGCCGCTTCCGCTGCCCATGGGACTGCCAAGAGGGGCTGTGCTGAGACCCTCGCCGAATCCGCCACCGCTGCTCCCGCCAAAGCTTGAGGGAGATGAGTCATACTCTCCACCACCGCCTTGATCTTCTACCCCACCACCGGCGCGACCATCCAACATGGTCATTTCACCGCGATAGCGCCCCAGAACGATTTCCGTCGTATAGCGCTCTTGGCCTTGCTGATCGGTCCATTTGCGGGTTTGCAATTGACCTTCGAGATAAACCTTTGAGCCCTTTTTCAAGAATTTTTCAGAAACTTCAGCAAGTTTGTCATTGAAAACAACCACGCGATGCCATTCAGTGCGATCGCGGCGTTCTCCGGTCGCTTTATCTTTCCAAGATTCACCCGTCGCAACGGAAAGGGTCACAATTTTGCCCCCTTCAGGGCTATGGCGAACTTCCGGATCACGTCCCAAATTGCCAACCAAAATTACCTTATTTACAGATCCCGCCATTTTATTATCTCCTTCGCGTAAAATCATATGTAGGGGGCGTCATCTCAACCTGGCTGGGTTGATCCAGCCTTCATCCATGATGATTCAAATAAACACCCTGTCTTCCTTTATACGAAACTCTGAGCCTCAATGCCATCGTTTGTTTTTGAGAAGTTAGGAAATATATCGTATTTATAAATTTTTGTTTATAGCATACAACCTCTCATTGGGGCTTCTGAAGCTCGGACTAAATGTAGACAGAAAGATCATAAGTGAGGGAATTTTAGAAAATAGATGCTCTTCCAACAAATCATCGGATCAGCTTATCGAGAAATTTTATATGGTGTGCGTTTTAATTGGAGTACGGCTGCTACTCTTGCACCCTCCCTGGCGAGAGAAGTGCAAAAGTAACGACCTGTGATAGAACTTAAATAACCTTAATATTAACAGCAGCCATTTTGCCTTTGTTTTCTTGAAGCTCAAATTCAACCTTTTGGTTTTCGGATAGCGTCGTAAGACCAGCTTTTTCAACTTCGCTCATGTGAACGAAAGCATCTGGGGAACCATCATCAATCGTAATGAATCCATAACCTTTTTCCGGGTTAAACCACTTAACCGTACCTGTTTTTGACATAATATTCTCCTTGTGTTGACGTTATTAAAATGAACCACTCATGTTTTTATCATATAGAACATAGGATTAATTGCAAGTTCCAAATCCATTTTCTTACCCCTAAGTGCACTTTTGTGGTGTATAGTAGAAAAAATAACATGTATGAGGATCTGAATCGTCTATGGATTACCTGATTGATATCATCAAAGATTGGGGTTATATCGCTGTCTTTTTAGGGTCTTTGGTCGAAGGCGAGTCTGTCATTTTGGTCGCCTGCTTCATGGCCCACCTTGGGTACCTATCTCTTACAAAAATCATGATCATCGCATTTTGTGGCACTTTATTTGCGGATCAGGCTCTTTATTATGTCGGTCGATACTATGGCCAAGCGCTCATTCAAAGATTCCATAGCCTTCATGCCCCTGCAAATCGTGCCTTTAAGCTCCTTCACAGCTGGGACATTTGGTTTATCTTGAGTTTCCGATTTATCTGGGGCATTCGCACCGTCAGTCCTATTGTCATTGGCACAAGCGGCATCACTCCCGAACGCTACACCCCCTTAAACTTAATCGCTGCCATCGTTTGGACCCTCATCAGCTGTATCGGAGGCTACATGCTTGCTGGCGTTATTGAAGAGATTGGCCTCCAAGTCATTAAACGATACTTTGGATTTTTTACAATCGCTGTCATTATCATTATTGTGGCTATTGTCATTTTAAAACGATGGATGAAACGCCGCTTAGAAACGTTGGGAGACGAGGGTCCTTTTCACGACTAACACAGCCAAGTAAGGAGAATATACATGCCAAATAAAGTTATTGCTTTTGGGGCTGATCATGCAGGGTTCCATTTAAAGAAAGAGCTCATGGAAGCGGCAAAAGCCTTTGATCATTATGCAATCGATTTGGGGACAGATTCCCTAGATTCTGTGGATTATCCAGACTTTGCAGACAAAGTTGTCCATGCCATTAAGACAGAACAAGCCGCCCTTGGCGTCATCATTTGTGGAACAGGCATCGGCATGAGCATAGCCGCAAATCGCCATCCCAACATGCGAGCGGCCGTATGTCACACAGAATTAGAAGCACGCCTCGCCCGGGAACACAACAATGCCAACATTTTGTGCTTGGGAGGCCGTATTTTGGGTGCTGACCAAGCAAAGTCGTGCCTTGCTGCCTTTTTGGGCGCCCATTTTGTTGGGGGACACCACACCCAACGTGTTGCAAAATTAGGATAAAAACCTTTGAACGCCTACATTCGCTTAAGCCGACTCCATCGCCCTCAAGCTATTTTCTTATTCATGTTTCCTTGTTGGTGGGGCGTTGCTCTGGCTTCCGCCTTCGCAACTCCCTATACGTTAAACGTGAAACTCTTGCTTCTCTTTGTAATTGGCTCCATTGTCATACGTGGTGCGGGTTGTACGTTTAATGATCTCATTGATCGCGATATAGATTCCCAAGTTGTCCGAACAAAGGGGCGCCCTATCGCCAGTGGCGAAATTACTCCCACACAAGCTATAATCTTCTTCTCCCTTCAATGTTTGGGTGGGCTGGCCGTCTTATTCTTTTTGCCTTTTCGGTGCTGGCCACTCAGTCTTCTGGGTTTCGCTTTGCTGGCTCTTTACCCCTTCATGAAACGCATCACCCATTGGCCCCAGCTCTTCTTAGGGTTGGCCATCAATTTGGGGATTATCTTTGGCGCAGTCGCTGTCACCCCGTATGAAGTCCTGAATTGGCCAGCGGTCTTTTGCCTTTATGGCATTGGCGTGGCTTGGACCTTAGGTTATGACACCATCTATGCCTTACAAGATAAAGAAGACGACCTAAAAATTGGCGTCAAATCTACGGCCATTCACTTTGGAAAACATGTGAAAGCCGCCCTATTCTTAAGCTATGGCACTCTATTTGCCTTACTTGCCTTCATTGGATATTGGACAAAGGGAGATTTTGTCTATTATGGGCTCGTATGCCTGGGAGCGGCCGCAACCGCCCTCATGCTCATTCGCCTCAATACGAATAATCCCGCGGCTTGTTTGAAAGCCTTCAATGCCAATCCCTATTTAGGATTTTATATTTGGGGGACTCTATTGACCCTTTAGATGCCTCATTTAGAGTTCTGCAGAATCATATTTTCTTGACAATTTATATTGTTTATTTAAAGATGCCCAAGAGTCTATTGTTTAGATGAATAATAAAATGAATATGTTCTCCACATTTATGTGCATTCAAATCCGTTTACGAACTTTTGTATCATTATTTATTATTTTAGGTTTTTCTTGCAATCTAGAGGCAACTGAGGTGAAAGAGCCTCATAAAGTTGTCATCCTGCCGGGCGCTTCTAAATCGTATGATGAATTCTATCAGAAGCGACACACGCTAGAGTCTTCCCATGTTTCTTCAGAGCTCGATAGGTTTGCAAGGTGTGGAGAGGCTTCTGCGGTTAAAACATTATGTAATGTGTTTAAGAACGACCTTCCAAAACAAGAAGGGATATTACGTTTATATGTAAAGCATCAAAACCCATATACCTGTGGGCTTCTTGCTGCTTGTCTTCTTGAACAAGAGAAAAGGGAATGCTTAGATTGGTTTTCTTTTGCTCTGAAAGAGAAGCCGGGAGAGAATCCGTTTGTCCTAGATCCAAGCCTTCGTTTAAACTCAGCGCAAGCTCTCATTCTTTTTTGCAAAGAATTTGAACCAAAATACCGCTCTCAAGTCCTTTTAAAGGCGTGGGGCCTCCTTATGGCTTGGGAACAGAATGATATGAAGCCTTCCGAGGACTCACGCCCTTTTGGAACGTATTCATATCTTATTGAGGTTGCAGTATCCCTGAAATGTAAAGACTTAATCTGTGGACTTTTTACGCATCCTTCCACAAAAAAAGACAGGCAACTCTGGAACTTAATTTGGCAAAACATTGAAAAGACGGATATGGCTGACATTGTTGTGGCTCGAACTGGATTCGTTCCCGTCGTCGTTGATAAATCGAAGAAGGGGGAACGAGGGGCAGAAGAAAGTCTTCAAAGCCAAGTTAGTGCTTATGCCAGTCGTCTTCAAAATCATAAAGAATCCCTGAAAAGTGTCATCAGTGGTAAACTTGTTTACTTGTTGCGAGATCCTAATATTTTAAAAATTCCTCAAAGTTTTCAAGGATTTAACCAAGCAGAACCAACGTTTGAGCATTTAAGATTATGGGCCATCCATATCGTGAGAGACCATCGAATAAAAGTAACAGATGTACCTGAGCGACAATTTGTCCTTCAAGACTATGCAGAACATATTGACGATGAAACGTTAGCAAATCATGTTTTCAATGGCCTAAAAGATATCTTTCTCCTGAGTGACGGACCAGAGGTTGGTGGGAAAGAAGATCATACTCCCAAAGAAATGAGAAACGTTAAAGTAGTCGAAGCCCAGCTAAAAAAAGGGCGACCTTGTATGAGATTAGTTACGACCGTTGGTGTGATCGTATTTTTTCTAAGAATTTGGACTTTGTTCTGGTAAAATCCTGCTCATACCTCCAATTTAAATTCAATGGGAACCTCAAGCGTGCGATTGCCTGGTTTGAATCGCCACTTCTGAATCGCTTCTAAGGCCGCGTCTTCCAAAAGGGGATTATTCCGCGGCGCAAGCGGTATTGCCTTATCAACCGTGCCCTTTTCTGATAAAGACAACCGAATTAAAACAATGCCTTCAATCCGCTTTCGCCGGGCCTCAAGAGGATAGACTGGCGGTGGATTGAAGGTTGGAAAAGGATCATGAGCCCCTCCAGGCGATTGGCCCCCTTCTGAAGGTGACATACTCGCTATTTTTCCAACATCAGACTTAGGCTGTTCTTTACCTCTCCCCTTGTGAGAGAAGTCGGCACGCAAGCAAAGCGGCGTGACGGGTGAGGGGTTTAATACAACAGGTAGTTTCTTTTCTTGATTCTTAATTTTTAATGAGACATACCCTTCACTCGCCTCTTCACTTCGTTCAGAGTCGACCTCTCCCACAAGAGGAGAGGAAAAACCCTTTTCTTGCTCAGAAGCAAACATCACCTCTACATGAAAATCTTGAGGGGATGTTCCTTTTTGACCCGGCAACCCAAAGGCGATAGCAGCAATCACAAAACCATGCATCAAAAGAGCCGTGACACCGGCAGGCCAAAGACGTTCTTTCATTGAAATGATCCTCGATTCTAACATTTTAACCGTAAACCCACATAGACACCTAGGCCAGGTTGTTGAAAGCCATAGGGATTTTCATAACGACGATTTGTGAGGTTTTCACCCCGCCCATAAGCTTGCCACTGCTCATTGAGTTGATAGGATGTTTCCACACCAAAAATTGTGTAACTTGGCATTTTGATTCTTGTCGAAGTAAAAGTCAAAGCATCGAATTTAAGATCATATTGTCCCCCCACATAAAGAACATTGGCGCTTACCTGCCATTCGGGCGTTATTTGTCCTATGACTTTCAATGTTGTCTTATTATGGGGGCGCCGTACCATTGCCAGGTGCGTTAAATCCCAAACTTCCATGTAGGTATGGGTGAGTTCCATCCCCCAATCGTTCGTGATCTGGAGTTTGGTAATTCCTTCAAACCCATGCGATCGTACCTTGGCACAATTAACTTGCGTATTTCCGGCCCACGCTATCATATCCCGCGTCCGATTCTGAAACAGGGTAACCCCTAAAGCCAGTTTCTGGTTGAAGAAGGAACGTTCAGCCCCAACATCCCAACCGAGACTCTTTTCCGGTTTTAAACTCGGATTTCCATCATGTCTTGGCCCCTTATCATATCTTTGAGAAAGCGTTGGCGCCTTGAATCCTGTTGCAATTCCCCCTTTAAAAATAATGTCATAAAGACCATATTCCCCGCCAACACGCCAGGTTGGAGCAACAGGAATCCCTTGATATTTATCCCCTCGAACTGCCGTTGATAGCGATAGTGACTCCAACAATCTCACCGAAAGCACACCCCCAAGACCCCCATGGTCTAACTTGGCCTGTTTAATAGCATGTCCTATGTAATGGGAATAAAACCGATCCTGCGCGAACTGTGTTATAATTTGTGCTGTCACGGTTTCATTGATTTTCAGGGTCTGGTGCCAGTCAACTTGAGATTGTTTTCCCTTATTATCCGACCGTTTAATACCTAAATCATTCTGATCTTCCCGATTGTTTTGATAATTGGCAAGGCTTACATCATGAACCCATTTTCCTTCTAACGCCTCAAAATGACCAAGGAGTCGATTGAAACTTTCATTTGACATAACCCGATAGGGATCCGTATTCGGTTTATTATAGTCCCTATTATCCCGATACCCTAGACGACGAGAAATATATCTTCCGAAATAGGAGATATTGGCCTCTTCTTTCCCCACCCCGAACCTGGCAGAAATGTTTTCCTGATGCATGGGATCATCTGCTTTCCCGATAAGGAGCGATCGCAACCGATCAGGAGTCAAAGGAGATCCAGCCGACTGAAGGCGAGAACCTGTTACTTGATAATCGAATAAATCTTTCTGTCCTTGTAATCCCACAACCTGTTGATAAGTGTGAAAGGATCCAGCTTCTGCTCTGGCGAAAGTTTTGTGAGGTCCTTTCCCTTTCTTGGTATCAATGACGACAGCACCTCCAATGGCATCTGAACCATACAAACTACTGAACGGACCACGAATCACTTGAATTTCAGCAATATCATCAACCAACAAGGATGCTAAATTAACAGCACCACCAGGAGCGCCCACATCATTTATATGCATCCCGTCAAGAATGATGGCCGTCTGTCCAGTTCCTGACCCCCGCAAGGATACGGAAGCGGGCTGCCCAATTCCTCCAAGTTGCGTCACGAATACCCCCGGCACGCGACGTAAAGCATCCACAAGGGTCACCGCTTGTTGCTGCTCCAAATCCTTTGCTGTAATGCGCGTAACATCTGCAGAATCGAGAGGCGTGGGCGCAGGTATTCCGGCGCCTCGGACAACGACTTTGGGCAAACGCGTAGGCAGCTCAGAAGCTGATGACGTTGAAATTACTGAGAAAATAATCGGTATAGTAGATAAATAGGCACAGATATGCATGATGGTTCGAGACCTCCCGCTAGTGGTTAATGTGCATCACCACATGCGGTTATCCCGTTCCACAGATGCGCCCCGCCCCATAGAAAAGTGATGCGAATCCGCTGGCAGGTCTCCTGGCTCATGGGTCACTGTCTCATGATCGCCTTCCCAGGTCACTTGTTTCCAAGGTTCCCAGTGGCTTTATCCTCTATAAAAGGATCATCATCAAACTCACCATTCACAGTTGCGGGGGCAGCCACGGCTTAATCTTTTCAGAAATCCCGTGTTCCCTATTCATTTGGCAAAAAATGCCAAAACCAACAGTCACGTTAACTTGGCTTAAGAGGCCTTGAGGTGTCAAGATGGATTTTTACCACCTGCGTCTCTTTGTCAAAACTAAAGACGCGAGATAAATATTTTGATTTTGAGGCAAGGGTTCAAAAAATGTATTTTGATGCAGGCCAATTACCGCTAATGTGGACTCAAGAAAACAACATCCTCACCGATCCTATAGGAGACTAAACCCTCGTGAATACTGCGCAATTCTTAGCTGCTGATCCGAAAGTAAGTGCGTGGGTCGCCGCATCTGCAGGTACGGGGAAGACGAAAGTTCTGACCGATCGCATCTTAAATTTGCTCCTTCATGGATATGCGCCAGAACGCATCTTATGTTTGACTTTCACTAAAGCAGCAGCCGCTGAAATGGCCAATCGGTTAACCCAGCGACTGGCCCGGTGGGCAACCTTGTCTCGTCTTGATTTAACCCGTGAACTCGAAAGTTTACTGAGAACCATTCCAACACCCGCTCTTCTCTCACGAGCCCGCCAATTATTTACCTTAGTTTTAGATGCGCCAGGGGGAATGAAAATCCAAACCCTTCACGGATTTTGCCAATCCGTTTTGGGTCGTTTTCCGTTAGAAGCTGGGATCACTCCCCATTTTAGAATTTTGGATGATTTTCAAGCTGAAGAATTATTGATGGAAGCTCAGCATGTCGTCTTCACAAAACCTAACCCCTTGAGCCAAGCTGCTTTGACGATCTTAACGCCTTACATGGCTGATAACCGATTCAGTTCCATTATGAATGATTTTTACCAGAATCGAACACGGGTGAATGTCCTCTTAAGCACATTTGAAACCATTTGGGAGTACGTTGGGGAACTTCTTGATTTACTTGAAGTGGATGCTTTTGTTGGAACCCCCCAAGAGGTGTTGGATCCGGATTTGGTTTCCCGTTTGAAAGCCCAATTTGCCCCAGAAGAAGCTGATTTTGAAGCCTACAAATACACCTTCCTGACAAAAAATCTTGAAATTCGCAAGAAACTCACCCCAGATCTTATACCTCAAGCAGAGCGTCTGTTTCGGTTTGTTCGATCCTTGAGCGCCCTTGAAGTTGCCATGCGCACAACAGCTTCATTGATTTTATTTCAAGATATAATGATGCAATATCAGGATCGAAAGACCCGCCGGGGTGGGTTGGATTATGACGACCTTATTCAACAAACCCTAAAACTTCTTCAACAACCTGGTGTTGCCGCTTGGGTTCTCTATAAGTTAGATGGCGGGATTGATCACTTACTCGTCGACGAAGCCCAAGACACAAATGCAGCCCAGTGGGAAATTATTCAACGTTTAACGGCAGAGTTCTTTACGAAAGATAAACCCGATCGCACTATCTTTGCAGTGGGAGACGCCAAGCAGTCAATCTACAGCTTTCAAGGCGCAAACCCTCAAGACTTTATCAACTTACAAGCGCATTTTTCTGCCCTTTCCAATAGTGTTGGACAAGATTGGCGGAAGGTGGAATTGGATCTTTCGTATCGGTCAACATCGGCCATTTTAAGCATTGTCGATGAAGTTTTTGCAAAAGAAGAAAATCGACGCGGCGTTTCTTTTGAAAACAAAAATATTATTCATCAGGTTTTTCGTGATAACCATCCAGGACATGTCGAGCTCTGGCCATTAGTTGAACCCGAGGCGGAAAAAGCGGATGTCCTTGAAGGGGAATGGAGTCTCCCTCTTGAGCGAGTGGAGCGTCGCACACCGCAGTTCCGTTTGGCGGAATTTGTGGCAGATCAAATCGCGACTTGGCTGAGCTCTCAGGTCCTTTTGCCCTCCACAAATCTGCCGATCCAACCGCGAGACATCCTCATTCTGGCCCGCAAGCGCAGTCTTCTTGGTCACGAGATTATTCGAGCCCTCAAAAAGCGCGATATACCCGTAGCCGGAGCCGACCGCCTTGTTTTGACAGATCATATTGCCGTAATGGATCTCTTAGCACTCGGGCAATTTGTTCTCCTCCCCGAAGATGATCTTAACCTCGCCTGTGTGTTGCGCAGCCCTTTGATTGGAATGAGTGAGGATGATTTGTTTACCCTTGCCCATGGACGGGAGGGGACCTTGTGGGCCTCCTTATCACAGAAATCAGAGAGTTCTCGCTCTTTTGAGGCTGCTCATCAATGGTTGAAATGCTGTTTGAGGGAAGCTGATCTTTCTCCAGTTTATGAATTCTATAGCTGGGTATTAACCCAGAAAGAAGGCCGTCGCCACTTCTTGAGTCGCTTAGGCCAAGAAGCTGAAGATGCCCTGGATGAATTTTTGACCCAATGCTTGAATTACGATCAAGATCATCCGAGTTCAATGCAAGGGTTTGTCCAATTCATGACGCTTCAAAGCCAGGAAATAAAAAGAGATGCTTCAGATACGGTTCATAACCAAGTTCGATTGATGACGGTTCATGGATCTAAAGGACTTCAAGCACCGATCGTGATTTTGCCCGATGCGGCTGAGTCCGGCAAGGGAAAGTGGGACCCGCTTCTCTGGACGGATAGGCTTGTGATGCTGCGCCCAACACAGGCTCATGATACAGAAACGACCCACTATTTTAAAACAAAAGGGTTTGAAGCAACTGCCGAAGAAAAGCGTCGACTCCTTTATGTTGCGTTAACCCGGGCACAAGATCATCTTTATGTTGGTGGATGGACGACGGGTAAAGAACTAAGCAATGATTGTTGGTATCGTATTATCCAAGATGCACTTGATATCAAATCTGGCAGCTATCGCTTTCCAAGGATGGGGCACGAAATTAACCCAAGAGAGGTCGAAAAGGAATCCTCCCTACCTATCGAAGAGGTCACTCTACCATTGTGGGCGCAAATTCCGCCACTAGAGCCCCTTAAAATTAAGGTGGAAGCCATTGAAGAAAAAATACCCCCAACAGCTGCCATGGACCGGGGTATTATGATCCATCGCTTTTTTGAGTATCTACCTGAACTGCCAGAAGATCAGCGCTATAGGGCAGCTTGTCTCATGATTGAGAAGGAAGGTTTGTTCCCGGCAGATTGGGAAAGGGATATTCACAACACATTAGAGATGTTAACTGACCCAGAATTCAAACACCTGTTTGGTTCCAATTCACTGGCTGAAGTACCCGTAAGTGGTATGATCGATGGAGTCCCTTTTCAAGGGCGTATTGATCGTCTGTACGTAACCACTGATACCCTGACCATTGTTGACTTCAAGACAAACCGCAATCCTGCTAAGAATCTTGAGGATGTCTCACAAGCCTATATAAAGCAACTTGAAGGATATGAAACGGCCTTGAGAACCATTTATCCAAACCATAAAATCTCTAAAGTTCTTCTGTGGACGGCGGGCCCTAGAATACAATTCATATAACTCCTTATAGAATCCATTTAAGCCCTTGCTTTGTCAGGAAGGCCATTTAGCCGCTCTTCCTTTCTTCTTTCAAACATTGATTTTCTCTTTTGAGCGACTTTTTTAACTTTGTAAGTGTTTTCAGCTACCAGCGGTTTCGATTCCGCAACTGGGCTGTATGGAGTTAAGTGCAAGTCAGAATCTGTATCATGAGCACAGTTTGTTGCCTTTGGATGTTCAACTTCTGTTTCAGCATCACTCATGCTATTAAGTTGTCTTTGAAACTGACCTGTTCCAACGCTCAAGATAATGGTATTTATATCAGCTGTAGCATCGGCTGTCGTACGGGTTGCTTCCGACAGAAAAACATCATTGGCTGCATCCAAAATGTCAATAATGCTGCGCTTTCCTATATCAAATTCAATGATATATATATCCCGAATACGGCGCTTTTCATGAACTAACTTCGTGAGATGCGCAGATTTTTTACGGGCGTTTCTGGCTTCTCCCCATGACCCATGAATGGTACGTTCTATTTGACGGCGTGCAAGAACAACCCGAGCATTGGCTTCACTTTTGCGTTTGGCGGTTTCTCGCGTTTTGGCCATATCTGTCCCCCCGCTAAATAAATTTTGACGGGCAACAATCATTGTTGTCATACGGTTTTGAAAGCCGGTCGTGCCGCTCATGTTTCGATCTCTCTCCGCCTCAAATTCAAATGTCACAGTCGGGACCATCTTTGCAGCGGCTTCGCGATAGTTTGCATCAGCTACTTCAGCCGAACTTTTGGCAACCTTTATGGCATTGTTATAGTCCATCGCCATGCGAACCGCCATTTCTAAAGATAATGCAGAGAGATGGGCTGGCAAGTGGATACGTTTAATCTTATTGGGGGGCTCTTTTCCAACAACCTCGATAAATTTTGCTCGTGCAACTTCTAGGTCTGATTCAATGTTAGATTTAGCGATATACGTATCTTGTAAGCGGGCTTCAAGTTGATTGAGATCTGAAATAGAAGCAACGCCAGCTTGGACGATTTGTGCTACCTTATCTCTCATGACTTTATGAAAATGGATGTTTTTGTTAACAATTTCAAGGAGCCGCTGCAACCGACGCATATCAACGGTAGCTGTTGCCGCATCAATGATCGCTGTATCAGTCGTTACTCCCAACGTCCCTAGTGCTTGATGACGCTGTGAATGAGCCCTGTCGATGCGCGAGGAATTTCCCATGCCATCAAATAAAATTTGTCGAAGCGACAGAGTTGGATCGCTGCGGGTTGATGAGATAGACCCCTTACTCTCAAGAGGGTTTAACTGGTTTGTATTAAATGAACGCACGATATTATCGCGCCCAATGCTCGCCCGTAAATCAACAGAGGGCAAGTAGCCACCCACAGCTTGATCTATAACGTCATCAGAGGCACTCAAGGCTTCTCTATCAGCTGCAATCCCCGGGTGCTTTTT
The DNA here is from genome assembly GCA_019746225.1 of Alphaproteobacteria bacterium. Classification (NCBI taxonomy): domain Bacteria; kingdom Pseudomonadati; phylum Pseudomonadota; class Alphaproteobacteria; species Alphaproteobacteria bacterium. Next base: position 15,353 of record JAIESE010000027.1, read on the forward strand.
TATGGTCTCTTGGACGATGTCACTCAGGTTCCCAGCTGTCATTTTTCCTGGTTTTTTATAGTCTGTAGACTCTTCTTTCGGTTCTATGATGTCATAACAGTTCGGTTGAATACCTGGCAAAATTGGAACAGCTTCACCTATAGCTACTTTGGATGAATTAGCCCATAGAGTTAAAGAAAAGGCAAAACAGATGCCAAGTTTTGTTAAACTTTTTCTAATCATACCCTTACCCCAAATCCCTCTATATTTTAATGATATCAGTTTATTGAAAATTTTATACATTTTTTTATCTAAAATTAATCTTGTTGAAACTTTTTGTGTGGTTTGATGGAAAGGAAGAGTATAATAAGGGGTGAATTTTAATGGCCGAAGACCGCCAAACAGAACCGGAAGAACCAATCAGGTACGGAGATGCCTTACTCCAATGCTTAGAAATCATTTCGGGTTTGTTAAATTATCGCGTCTCGGCAGAGTCCTTCAAAGCAGGCTTGCCCATTGGACCCTCCGGGTTTGCACCGACCTTATTATTAAGAGCAGCTGAGCGATTTCAATTTATATCCAAAATTGCAATCCGAAATCTTCAAGACATAACACCCCTAATCCTGCCGTGTATTTTGATGTTAAAGGGAGGTAGAGCTTGTGTCCTCGTAGCTTTGGACAATGATTATGCCACTATTTATTTTCCTGAAGATAAGAAATCGCCAAAAACCGTACCGCTATCGAAATTAAACGAAATCTACACTGGTAGAATGATCTTGGTTGCTCACAAACCATCCCCCACAGCCCATTTAACTTCTACACCGTTAAAATGGTTTTGGGATACTTTAAAAGTATTCAGCTCAATCTACACACAAGTAGTTTTATCATCTGCATTAATTAACATATTTTTATTAGCAGGAACTTTGTATGCAATGAATATTTACGACAGAGTTCTGCCAAATAAAGCTTTTGACACATTACTTGTCTTATCGGTGGGTATTTTTCTTATTTACTTGTTCGACTTTCTTTTACGTATGTTAAGGGGGTATTTTATAGACATCGCCGGGAAGAACGCAGACGTTTTGCTGGGAAGTTTTTTGTATGAACGTATCTTAGGTCTCCAATATATTCACCGGCCAGCATCGTCAGGTGGACTTGCCCACTACTTGCGCGAGTTTGAAGGCGTTCGAGAGTTCTTCTCCTCCACAACCATTGTCAGCTTAGTTGACATTCCATTTGCAATATTATTTTTGGTGGCCATTGGTATGATTTCAGTATCCATGGTCATCGTACCGATCATCGCTATTATCCTGATCATTGGCCTTAGCTTTGCGATGCAACCAAACATGAAGGGATCTGTCAAAAATCTCTTAACCCAAATGGAATACAAGCACGGGATTCTGATGGAATCTTTGACTGGTTTAGAAACCGTTAAATCGATGAATGCTGAAGGTCGTATGCTTCATAAATGGGAACAGTCTGTCTCAAGTACTGCACTTGCTGCTAATAAAGTTTATTACATGACCTTGCTGACCTCTAACGCCATCTTTTTCATTCAAAACGCTGCCTATGTATTTTTGATTGTGATTGGTGTGTATGAAGTAGCCGCGGGGACTTTATCTGTAGGTGGATTGATTGCAGCCACGATTCTAACAACACGTGCTATTGCGTCGATGGGAAGCGTCGTGGCTTTGACAGCTCGATTTAACCAGGCATACACCGCCTTAAAATTGTTGGATGTCATCGTGAACTTACCCGCCGAACGTTCTGCCCACACCCGCTATGTCCACAGAGATAAACTATTGGGAGACATCGAATTCATTGATGTCGACTTTTCTTACCCAGCCCAAAAGTTAAAAGCATTAAAAAATATGTCCTTCAAAATAAAGGCTGGAGAAAAAGTTGCGCTCATCGGACGAATGGGTTCTGGAAAAACGACGATCGAAAAATTGATTCTGGGCTTATACCAACCGACTTCAGGAACCATATTAATTGATGGCATCGACGTTCGTCAGTTAGATCCAGTCGAAGTTCGTGCAAATATTGGTTATGTTTCTCAAGAAGTCTATCTCTTTCGAGGAACGGTACGCGATAATATCAGCATTGCCAGCGCGGTCTCGGATGATGAACAAATCCTCCAAGCTGCAAAAATTGCAGGCGTTGATGATTTCGTGCGTCATCATCCAATGGGGTACGATATGCCCATTGGTGAAGGGGGTTCTGGATTATCAGGTGGCCAACGCCAATCAATTGCTGTAGCAAGGGCCTTGATTCATAATCCAACAGTCTTACTCTTGGATGAACCTTCCGCCTCGATGGACCCAGAATCTGAATTTAATTTGATCAAACGTCTGGAAGCTATGATTCCTGACAAAACACTTATTGTCGTAACCCACCGCAATTCGGTTCTAGCTCTCGTTGATCGGATCATGATCATTGATCAAGGACGTGTCGTGGCAGATGGTCCTCGTGATAAAATATTAGAGATGTTAACAAAAGGATCGATACAATCGAAGGGAGAAGAGGCAAATGTCACATCCTCCTGAACATGATTTAGATTATCTTCCCCCGCGAGCAGCTGCTTTTTTGCGGGTAGGACATAAGAAATCCTACCTCGCTCAGAAAATCATTTTCTTGTTTTTTATATTCTTCCTGGTTTGGGCCAATATGGCTGAATTGCATGAGGTAACAAAGGGTACGGGTAAGATCATTTCATCCAGCCATCTTCAAACAATCAATAACTTAGAAGGTGGGATTGTTAAGGAAATTTTAGTACGCGACGACCAAGTCGTGGCACAAGGGCAAGTTCTTGTTCGTCTGGATACTACTATTTCTCAAGCTAAATATACGCAAGATCTCGAAAACTATTTGCGGTTTCTTGCAACAACTGAACGATTACGTGCCCAAATTTCAGGTCAGGTGGCCTTCATTCCCAGCCAAGAACTTCAAACTAATGCTCCAGGGCTTGTGATGCAAGAACAAGAACGATTTCGATCTAATAGAGAAAAGAAGGCAAACGATATTAAAATTGCTGAAAAAGATTATCAAATTAAGAAACAAGAACTAGCAGAAACTAAATCAAAATTGACAGATTCTCAACAACAATACAAACTTGTCTCCGAACAGATTAGGCTCACCAAACCTCTTGCTGAGAAAAAAATCTATTCAAAAGTTGACTTTATTAAGCTTCAAAGAGATCAAGTAGAACAGGGCGCTCAGCTCAAATTAATGAAAGTAACTTCAAAGCGACAGACCGTAGCCATGAATCAAGCAAAAGATAGATTAGATCAGGTGCGAATCCGTTATCATACTGAAGATTTACAAGAACTTCGAGATGTGGAAGGAAGGCTCGCTGAAGCAAGAGGGGCTCAAACCACAGATAGAGACAGAGTTGTACGCTCTGAAATACGTTCCCCCATAACGGGAACAATTCGAGATATCAAAGTAAGAACAGTAGGGGCAGTTATTCAACCAGGAGAGGCCATTTTGGATATCGTGCCTTTGAACGATACTTTATTGGTGGAAGCTCAAATTCCACCTTCTGATATCGGATTCTTACATGAAGGAATGCCCGCAACCATCAAAGTAACAGCATTTGACTTCAGTACTTGGGGGGGCTTAGAAGCCATCATTTCTGAAATTAGTGCGGATACAATTACGGATAAAAGGGAACAAAGTTATTACCGCGTTTATTTACGGACGAACTCAAATGTCCTTTCAAAAAATGGCAAATATCAAACGATTTTGCCAGGAATGCAAGTCGAAGCCGACATTTTGACCGGCAAAAAAACAATTATGGAATATTTCATGAAGCCATTCACACGGGCCCTACAAAACGCCATGACCGAAAGATAAAAGCGAGCTTCAGGAATGGGAAAACGATTATACTGAAAGACGCTTCATAACGAAGCGATTCATAGCCCAAACGAATGATGGGTATAAACTAATGGTCATGAAGACCCCTGGAATAAGGGGAATAATTCCCACCCATTCATGTTTAATACAGGAAAAAAGCGTCGCACAGATAAGGCAATCCATAAGGGCAAAGAGACCAAAACCACCCCAAACCCACAGAAACCGTTGTTGACTTAAAATTCTCTTTTGCGTTAGAAGAAGACCGTAATTTATCAAAAGACGCAAAGCCGAAAAACCTAAGGGATAGGCGTAAATACCGTCTTGAATCAGACTAATCAAAATCAATTGTTCCACGGCGATAAGATCCGAGCGATAGAGCGTCCAATAGTAAAGGATGATTAGAAATAAGGTCGGCTGTATGCCAAGTTTTTGCCAAAAAGGAAGGACTGTCATACATAATGTGAAGACTAAAAATGAAAAAACGAGTAAGCGACGTTTCCAAGCTTGCCAAAGAACCGATTCTTCACTATACATCATGTGGATTAGAGGCCAGCTAGAATCGTGACGAACGCAGGCGTTTCTTTAACAAATGGACGGGCCTTAATCGTATCACTTGTTACTTCCGTCACAACCGCAACAGGCAAGCCCCGTGGGAAAACACCTCCATAACCAGATGTGACCAAACGGTCGCCAACCTTGACTTTAACTTTCGCACATTTCTCCAAGTGAATGAGCTGAAGGTCAGTGCCATTCTGCCCCGCAATAACCCCGTGATCTTGGGTAGATTCAACTTCGACAGGAATCCTCGACGACAGGTCTGTTAAAGGCATCACACGCGCTGTTGTGGCCGAAAAACCCCCAACATCACTGATACGTCCCACAACACCATCCGCCGTGATCACGGGTTGACCTTTCAAGATACCATTTTGCTCTGTTGCCTTAATCGTCAGAAGCGCATTCATGCCATCGCTCACACGGCCAACAACACGGGCAGATACGCGCTCAATTTTTGGATCAGGAACAGCTTTGACGAGGTGCTGCAATTGCTGTTGATCCAGAGTTTGTTGGCGTAATGATTGAATCAAGGATAGATGATGCTCATTCTCTTGGCGAAGCGCCTCAACTTCAGTGCGCAAATCCTGATGGGTGCGCAAAACATCACTCCAGGAAGCTAACGCCGTAAAGGGCTGACTTACCAAATCAACAATCGGTACAGTTAAGTCCAGCAACACGGCATTCAATTGATGAACAGCTTTGTTATCCCGAATGGACAAGGTGAATACAATGAGAGCCCCAACAAGAAAGGAAAATAATCCCATGGGGAGAGGATGCTGGGCCAAGGAAAACCGATTCAACGCCTGAGGAACAAAGGCCGACCGGGAGCGCTGACGCTGCGGGTGGAAGGCTTTCAATCCGAGAGGGGTGAAATGAGTCATTAAATTGCGGTTACCTCTTGAATAAATTGGACTATTTCAGCTCCTAACGATTGTGACGAATGTCGAGAAAGCGAAGAACTAGCCTCATATTATAGAAATTTGAGGAGAGTTTAAAGAGCCTTTTTAAACAATTTTTAATACATGCTCACCAAAACATTTTGGAGCGTTTTGATTTCTTCCAACGCATGGCCCGTTCCTTGGACAACGCATGTTAAGGGGTTTTCTGCAACAAAAACAGGCAAGCCGGTTGCTTGGGATAAAACGTTATCAAGGTTCTTCAGCTGAGAAGCCCCCCCGGTCATGACAATCCCCCGGTCAACGATGTCGGCGGAAAGTTCCGGTGCTGTATTTTCAAGGGCTGTCTTAACCCCATGGATAATCGCAGCAACAACTTCTGTCATGCTCTCTGCAACTTGTTTTTGATTAATCTCAACTTCTTGAGGAACGCCATTGATCAAGCTGCGGCCCTTGATTAACATCTTGATTTCGTGACTATTTGCGCAGATCACAGCGGACCCAATTTCCTTCTTAATTTTCTCAGCAGTACTTTCCCCAATCAGCAGATTATGGGTACGGCGAATGTAATTGATGATGGCTTCATCCATTTTGTCGCCACCAACGCGCACGGAACAAGCGTAGACGATACCGCCAAGGGATAGGATGGCGACTTCTGTTGTGCCGCCGCCAATATCGACAACCATGGATCCGGTTGGTTCTGTAACAGGCAAGCCTGCGCCAATCGCCGCTGCCATTGGCTCTTCGATGAGGAAGACGCGTCGTCCGCCTGCACTTTCCGCAGACTCCTGAATCGCGCGACGCTCAACAGCTGTAGAGCCGGAAGGAACGCAAATAATGATTTGAGGAGCCGCAAAACTGCGACGGTTGTGGACTTTACGAATAAAGTGCTTAATCATTTCTTCAGCAACTTCAAAGTCAGCGATAACCCCATCACGCAATGGGCGAATGGCTTGAATGCCGCCAGGAGTCCTACCCACCATGAGTTTGGCTTCTTCACCCACAGCCAAGACTTGGCGCTTACCTTTGTTCATGGTAATCGCAACCACAGAAGGCTCATTCAACACAACACCCCGTCCCTTGACGTAAACCAAGGTATTGGCCGTGCCGAGGTCGATGGCCATGTCTGCCGAAAAACTCCCCAAAAACCGTGATAGTAATCGCAACGTTCGCATCCTTAATAGACTTATTATTTAATCCATACTTTTACGTGGAATAGGGGGCAAACTGCAAGTCTTTTGTGATAAAGGAAGAAGATAAATCCTTAAAATTATCCATAAAAACGGAATCTTAACCCTTTTGCCTTAAGATGAAGATAGAGCGTCATAAATGTTAGGAGTATTCCATGGGTAAGCTTTTCTCTCTTAGGCTATTTCTTCTATTGATTTCTTTGAATGTGTTCGAAGGTGCGGAAGCAATGCAAAAAATGCCAAGTGCTGCGGAACAAGAAAAATTAGACGCTATACGCCCTAATAGAAATGATATTCTCGATTGGACTGTCCCTTGGGGAATTAATATTGATTGTGTTGATAAAAGAGTTCATGAAGCAAGAGTTAACAGCCTTGATCATGTCGAGCCCTGGACAAGAGTCTCTATCTATCAGACACACAAGTCAAAAGATAAAAAACTTTCAAAAGAATACGCCGAACTGAGCAACTCACAATATAAAGAAAAGAAGGATTTAAAAGAAAAAATAGACCGAAATAAGGCAGGTATGAATGCAATGGGTAAGACTCTAAAAGAAAGACTGGATCTTACTCAGGAGCAACTAGATGCCTTACCCGATAGAGATGAATGGAATGAAATGAAAAAAGAGGGGACCGCCGAGTTATGTAAATATTCTCCCAGCAGCAAAATAAAGAAAGCAGAAAGTGCAGGTTCTACGCGCGCTCAGACACCAACACTCCCACCGGCGAGAAAGCGCAGTACTGATCCATCTGCTCCGCCTGAGTATGTTGGTCAGCCTCCTCTCAAAAAGCAGGATTCTAAAACACTGAACCTTCCCCCTCAAAGACCTGTCCCACCTGCTCCTGTGAGAACGCGTAGTGATCGGGACCCATCAGCACCTCCTGCCCCTCTCAAAAAGCAGGATTCTAAAACCTTTGGAGATTAATTCGAGGAATGTAAATGACCGTATTCTCAAGGGAGGACCAGAAGTCCTCCCTTTTTTAATGATCCTGAAGGCATTTCGTGATATAAGTTAACGTGAGTTGGGGGATTGTAACTCCGAATAGATGAATTATCCCTATAAACTTACCATCAAATTCAAAAATACATTGAAATTAGTAATGAGCAATACAATTTATATATAAAACACTATTTTATTATATGTATAATTCTAAATTAACAAAATATGATGCATTTTATTAAGGAAATTTTATGAAAAAATATTTACTGTGGACCTTCTTGGCGATATCGCCCTTACAATCCTTTGATAAAGGGGAAGAATTTTTTGAGAAGAAAGAGTACTTAGAAGCCACAAAAGCCTTTTTGACAGAAGCGCCCGTCAATGATGTGCGTATTTATGCCTATCTTGATCATATGAATCAGCAAGGTCTTGTCAAACCGGCTGACTTAGGTGAGCCCCTTTGCCAAGTCTGGGCCGAGCGTCTTAGCCATGTTCCTTACGTTCCGCTTGGCTTTGGAATGGGAGATATTCATCTCTCCATCTCCCTTTTGGCTCAAAACTTTTATACCCCGGGACAAATATCCCCGGAAGAAGCCATGAAAAGTATTCAGAAACTCAGTGAAATTAACCAACTTGGATTCGGTTATCATATCCTTGGTCGATATTTAGAATTAAATCTTCCCACGGACAAACCAAAGAAGAAACTCCAATACCTTCTTCAGTATTTTGAAGCGGGAGCAAGCTTTGCCCATATCCCTTGCATTTTGACCTACGGCCGATTGGCAACAGAGCATGAAACAGAAATAAAGAGGCACAAGATTAAACTGAAAAAGCAATACCTCAAAGAGGCTGAAATCCTTTCTGTTCAAATAGGAGCACCTAGATCAAAAGAAGAAGTACTCGCAAGTTTTTATTTAACCGTGCTCCCAGGAAACATGAAGAGAATTTTTCAACCAGATAAAACACGGCATAGCTTTCTAAATATAGCCTCTGCTCGACAAGGTAACGCAAATTTTCAATATCGGTTAAAATGCCATGCGGAGAGCCATCGAATGACAGATGAATTTAACTTTATTCGAGACATGCCAAACGAAGATTTGTACTGGGGGTATTTTGCCTCTCTCGGAGGCTCCCCAAATGCCCTTAGTGAGATGGGTATGTGTTTCATGGGGCTTGCTGAAGACTCACCTTTTCCAGTAAACCCTCGCGAAGCCGTGGTCTGTTTTGATAAGGTCTTTGAGCATGTCCGAGGGAACCCTTCTTCATGTGTGGAAGTGTTCTATATTAATGCCCTCAGATGCGCAGGTGGTCTTTATGATAAAGGGATGGGTGATGTTCCTATCGATGATGTCAAAGCTCTGCAGTGCCTACAGAAAGCCGCTGATTTATATGGAGATGGAAAATCCTTCAACAATGCTCCCTCCAGCCAAATTAATGCTGCAACAACAGCATACAACCTTGCTTGCTTTTTGGAAAAGGGAAGAGGTATGTCGGCACCTGATCTAGAAGCAGCAAAAAAGTATTATAATATGGCCTCCACCTTGGGTGATGGAAAATCATCAAAGATTATAGCTGAAGGTTTCTTATTTGGCTTACCTCCTTACAAGAAGAATCCTGGCTTGGCCTGCGCATTCTTGAAACGAGCAGAAGGTCAAGGTGATTTAAGAGCCTCACATTACCTATACCATCTCTTTAATCATTCCTTCCCCCCGGATAATTTGGAAGAAAATGACTACCCGTTCCCAAAAGACATCATTGAAGCCAAGAGACATCTCAAAATATGTGTTCAAGGGGGGCTCGAAGAAGCCTTTGAACATTGGCTAATTATGCTATTTCACGAAAGAGAAAAATTGCCCGATGATGAAGCCCGTATGTTGGTATCTTGTCTAACTGCTTGTTTGGAAAAGAGTAATGAGTATATCTCCGCTAAAGCAATGCTCCTTCGAGATGGGTATCGAGATTTAGTGCTCCAAGATAGCCAAAAAGCTTTCGAGTTGTTTGAAGTAGCAGCGTCTCAAAATGACCTCATCGCCATCAGTTGCCTGGGGCATTATTATGAGAGAGGGATGTGCGGTATCCCTCAATCTTATGAGCGTGCGGCGCAGTACTATTCACAATCATTGTCCCTGCCTACATCTCTTGTGAATCTTGGATTCATTCATGAAAAGGGATTTCTTGGAAAGAAGAATATCGACGAAGCCATACGGTTATATGAACTTGCCTATCAAATGGATAGTGGTCCCGCGGCCTATAATTTGGGGGCCCTTTACCAAAATGGATGGCATGGAAAACGCGCCAAGGAAGATCATGAAACGGCAATACAATACTACAAACAGGGGTGGATATGGGGTGATCCAGATGCCGCCTATCAATATGCATTCTATTTATATGAGGGCAAGCATTGTAAAAAAAATAAAGTGTTGGCAAGAGAAATACTATCGAGTCTAGATCCTGAAAACATCGAAGTAGCCTACAGTCTTTCAGCTGATTCAATCAGCCGTGGAGATGATAAGGGTTGGGATGCCATGGCAAAATGTGCAAGTAGAGGATTTACTATAGCCGAATATGTTTTTGGTCTTCGTCTATATCAAAATGCATTAAAAGAAGATCACCCGAATCCTGCTCCCCTCGTCGCCCAAGCGGTTAAGTATTTGAAAGCAGCAAGCATGAAAAATATGTCGGCTGCGACATCTGCTTTGCGTATCCTCGAGCGAAACGCACAGAAGAAATCAAATAACGAAGATTTAGGAAGGATATTTTATGAACTGTTTAAAGGAAATATAGAAGGGGCCAGAGCGGCTACTAGTGAAGCACAGCTGAAAAAAAGGCAACCAAAAGCTGAGCCAATTGACCTAGAAGCGGATGAGTATTTACAAACCCTTCAATCTAAGGATGAAATTGCTGCCCAGGAAAGACAGGTGAAATTATTAGAACGTTTCCTAGATCCTGACAACCGGAAAAGCATTACTCCCAAAGATCTTAAAAAAATCATGAAGGGAGCGATTGCTGAGAAGGGGGGTTATGATAAACCAACAAAGGGATCTGGCCGGAAAATGAAAGTTGGCAACCAAGTTCTCGGTTATCATAACAAGCATCGGTCTAATCAAAGCTCCAATGCAACTTTGGATCCTGGACGTGCTGGATCCTTCAGAAAGTTTGCTAAAGAAGTTCATGAAGATTTGAAAAAGGAGAAAGAAAGCAAGAAAGATGAAGATCTGAAATAAACGATAATCACAAAATGCCCTTGACGAAGGGGGGAATTTTAACGTTAGCTCAAGGATAAAGTGAGCGATAAAAAAACACCATAAAGGAGACCCCCCATGACACACACACTACCTACACTGCCTTACGACCTCAACGCTTTGGAGCCCCACATTTCTGCAAATACATTGACGTTCCATCATGGTAAACATCATCAAGCGTATGTCACAAACCTCAACAATCTCACGAAAGATACTGACCTTGCCGGAAAATCCTTGGAAGAAATCATCCATGCGACGGCCAAAAGTCCTGAGAAGGCTGGCATTTTTAACAATGCAGCGCAAGTATGGAATCACACCTTCTTTTGGAATTGTATGAGGCCAAATGGGGGAGGAGAGCCTACTGGTGATTTGAAACTCATGATTGATAAGGCTTTTGGGTCTTATGAAGACTTTGCAAAAGAATTCAAACAAGCAGCTATCACTCAATTTGGAAGTGGCTGGGCGTGGCTTGTGGCTGAAAAAGGGAATTTGCGTATTATGAAAACAGCCAATGCGGATCTTCCCATGGTGCACGGCGCAACAGCTCTGTTGACCTGTGATGTTTGGGAGCACGCCTATTATTTGGATTACCAAAACCGTCGCCCTGACTATGTGGATACTTTTTTGGCCCACCTCGTCAATTGGGATTTTGCCTCCATTATGTTAAGAGAGCCCCAAGGTCGCTAACGGATGTTTGCTGCAAACAATAACGTGAATGAGACTGGTAATGACGTCATTTCTTTAATAGCTCCTTGTTCTTTACCTCTCCCCTTGTGGGAGAGGTCGCCGATGAGCTATGCGAAGAGGCGGGTGAGGGGTGTTGTCCAACACATACCCATTAGCCTCTTGAAAAATAATTACTGCGGATACACTCCCCTCACCCGCCACAGTGCTCCGCTAGTGGCGACCTCTCCCACCAGGGGAGAGGTAAAAATACAGATATCTGGAAGAATGCCCCTTTCTTTAGTCTTCTTAACCCTATGCCTAAACCTCCTCCTCATGTCTCCCACATGTGCCAAAAAACCCCAACAAAGCAACGCTGTAGAGGATCCGGCTTCCTCTTGGGGGTTTACATACAAAAACTGCACCCTTGGAAAGCTCCAGGGAAATTTTTCTCTCCCTTTCACATTACGAGTGAAACCGCTCATTACCTCTATGTGTTTGGCTGCTCCTGCCCAAGCAGATCAGGACAAACAGCAAACTCTCATCGTTTCAGGAAACGTGCATGGAATCGAGACAACGCTTCGATTTGATTGGGGACATGAAACGCCAGCTTTGGCTATTGTAAAAGCATCAGGGGGTGCTCCCGGAAAGTGGTGGATTGTATTTGATGAAGGCGCATCCGTATATCTTCCTAATCTTCAAGAACGCCCCTTACCAGGTATCTTGAGTCTGAAGGAAATTCCTGTCAAAAAGGGGATTGTTCTTGAACTCATTACGACGCCTTATCAAACGCCCTTCGTTGAGAAAGAGGAGGCTACATGGCAAATCTCCTTTAATCCGACGACCCTTCCTCCATTTGAAAATGCCCCCATGCAATTGCCCCAATCGACCAAAGAGGGGCTCATCATAGGCTTGAAATCCCCAGGCATGGAAGTTCGCTTCACGGACCCCTTCACAGGACATGCTCTCGTTATTATTCCGTCCCACCAAGTTGGATTTAATATCCCCCAAGCCCAATCTTTTCCACAATTTCACATTTTGTCTTCCACACAAGGTGTGGGGTTTCAACTTCTAGACTATGATTTAACAATTCGATCAACCCCAATCCAAGCAGCGGTAATACACCCTCAAGGACTGAAGTTTTCCTCCCCCCAAGAGCGGACTCAAAGCCGAACGCGACCGATGCCCTTAAGCTACTTTGCAGATGCCAGAGACTTGGATTGGGAAGATCGAAAGCAGAAGATTAATGAAGAGTTGATGGATCTGCCCCACAGCCAACATGGTCCGGGAGAGTTGGAGCTTGCTTGGTTGATGTTGAGTTATGGCAAACCGTCTGAAGCGATGGGATATCTCACCCATCTGGCACATGAGCGTCCCAGCATCGCTAACATCCCCTTGTTTCAAATGCTTCAAGGGTTGGGGTATCTTCTCCTCAATCAATTGCCAGAAGCTGAAAATCATCTGCAGGTTGTCAGTCAGGAACCAGAGGTCCAGATATGGCTGACCTTATTAAAAGCGCTTCAACAACCCCCCTCTTTCACGAAAAATCCCGACGTCATGACACAGCAACGGGCTCAGTTCCAATTGGCAAAGACCATCTTGCAAACCTACCCTGCGCCGTTACGTAATCAAATCACGACCTTAATCCTCCTTGCAGGAATTGCAACAGATGATATGGAAACGCTCAGCTCTTTCATTGAGCAAGAGACGCGCCCCCAAAACTTGGGACAAGGAGAAGTATTTGACCTTGCAAAAACACGGGTCTTGATGACTCAAGACAAGCCCGATGCGGCGCTTCAGATGTTGGGTGAATTGATGGAAAAAGCCTCATCCCCCCTTGTGCGCGCCATTGCACGATTCGACTATGTGGTTTATCGCCTCAACACAAAGATGATGAGGGAAGAAGACGCCCTTCCCCAACTCGAGAACTTACGTCTCCAATGGCACAGCAAGTGGTTTGGCCGCCAAGTTGCTGCCTACCTTGCGGGACGGGAAGGAAGCAGGGGAAGTTAATCTCAAATTTACTTCAGCCATTCAGCCACGGATTTGGCAAAGGAACACTGTTCGGCTCCAGACTCGGAGCGATCGGCGTAGCCTTAACGACACCAAGATTCGAGAGAATCTTCACAATCGCTTTGTAGCTAATGCCCTTCGTTTCCCAGCCTTTTAAAGGATCACTCTCACGATCTTCCTCGTCCGTACTTGCGTCCTCATCAAACATCCAAAAATCTGGGTGAGCCATTATTCTTTTCGAGCTATCTTGATCACAATATACATTTTGCACATTTCTTCTCTGTTTCTCTGGTAAACTATCAAACCTGACTTTGAACCTCTCGATGAAATAGGAAGGCGTGAAGTGAGTTCCATACATCAAATTAAGAACTTGTTTAGAAGAGTAGTGTAAAATACTCCAGTAAATTTCTTGGGTATGAACATCAAACCTAACGATGGGTTCGAGCCCAATGTGCAGACCAATCAAATTTCGTAAGTATTGAACTTGATGAGCGCCCGAAGCGACCTCTCCCTCTAGTTTTAAAACATCATATTTTTTGTGCACCAAACACAATGCCTTATAAAAGTCATTTGTCCCTGAATTTATAAATTCATTAACAATTTGAGAAACCACACCTTTAATAACAAGCTCATAATCAGTCGCTAAGCACCCCAGTTGCATCTGGCTATAAACGTCGTTGATACCCATTTGAAACCCTTGAGAGCAACCTTGAATTTGGCCAAGAGCGCTTAAGAACCGCTCATCAGAAGCAGATAGAGTATCTTCAGTATTATCTACTATCACGGGATCAGTATCTTTTTCTTGAAGGGCACTCACAATATGCATAAATTTAACTTTGGTATCCGAGGGGGGGACTTTTTCCCCTCTCTCATCATGACTCAACGTCAGATAAGGTCTAAATCTTGCTTGTGCAACTGTTGGCATTCCTTGTCCCCATTGACTTTCCATAAAGCGCTTCGTACTCATGACTTTCTGTTGAAAGTAGCTCAGAAGACCCTCATGATTTTTTGGCAAATCCTGGAGTGTTATGGGTTTCCATAATTCATTGGCGAAAAAGACTGGACTTAAAGAGACATAAGTATCTTCAATAGCTTCATAGGCACACATAAGGTTTCCAAAATCAACTTTCTCACCGCGCCTTCTCATCAAGTTTTGATAGACGACAAACGGGCTCTCGGGTTTGTCTTTGAAATCTAAACGTAAACCCGCAGCAATGTATTCTTGATAAAGGCGTGTTTCTTCATGAATATTATGAAAAAGAAGAAAACTAAGAATTGGATCATGAATTCTTTGAACAAATTGCATATTTGAATCTCTTAAGGCATCCATGAGTAAACTTTCTACAGTTAGATACAAATTGAGATCATATTTCTCTGATATCAGACCCAGCAGGGAAAATACAGAAATTCTAACATGCCATGGCATCTCTTGCGTAAAGAGGGGTCCATCCAGCTTCGCGATAGCATGACACGCATCCACTTGACGCTGTTCATTCGTTATGTTCATAAGAAGCCCGACAATATCTGCTCTTTCATACCAGAAAGGGTTTTCCTTTATTGACTGGCACACAGGCAGAATTGTCTTGTTTTTTGTGAGATCTAAAAGAATTTGAAAGTGATTTTCCCCGATCTCATTCGTGAATAGAGCATCTTGAAAAGGAATGAAGGCTTTACACATCTCTTGCAGGGCTTCAAGACTCTCCCCTTTTCCAAGGGCCCTTATAATAAATGCCTTTAAGGGTGAAGTGACTCTTTCTGTGGCCTCCTCAAGAAAACATGTCCTTAGACCTTCACAGACCATACAGACCTTTTCTAAGGTTTTCAATTGGCCAAGGATATGTATGAGGTATCCTCCAGATCTCTCATTTGTGAAAAGAAGGGTCCCATACCTATTTATACCTTCGCATACTACTTTCAGGATTTCTTCATTTTCTAGTCTCCCGAATGCACCAATGATACTAGCTCTTTCAAATCCTTCTAAATTCTCTAAAAATAACATGTGACCACAAGCCTTAATGGCTCTACTTACGGACATGATGTTCTCTGGATTTTTCATACTTTCCAGAGCCTGAAGAATGGATCCTAAATGACTTACCTTTCCTAAAAATTGGGCGTCGCCACAGAAAAATAGGGCGTCACCACAGAAAAATAGGGCGTCGCCACAGACTTCAAGCCCTTGACATACTGCCCTCATCGTTTCTGGATCTTTCATTTTCCCGAAAGCTTCAAGGATTTCTGCAATCCCCGTTCCAGCAATCGTCTGGGTAAGAAAAACGTGGCCATAGGTCTTGACCAGCTCACATACAGCGCTCATCGTACCGAGGTCTTTCATGCTCCCGAGAGCTTTGATAATCGCTGCTCTACCATTCTTCCTCTCTTGATTGAAGAGTATGCCTTCATACCTCTTGACAACTTCACACGCAGTTTTCATCTTCTCTAGGTCTTTGAAGCTCCCGAGAGCTTCGAGGATTTCTGCTACCCCCGTTCCATCACTGATCTGAGTAAGAAGAACGTGACCATAGCTCTTGATCAACTCACATACAGCGTTCATCGTAGTGAGGTCTTTCAAACTCCCAAGTGCTTTGACAATTGACGCTCTTCCTTCCTTACTCTCTTGATTGAAGAGCGCGTTCTCATAGCACTTGACGACCTCACATACCGATCTGATAATTTTAGGATCCTTTAGATCTATAAGAACTTTAAGAATATATGATCTATCACGTCCATCCATCCCCTCAGTAAAAAGAGTACTACCACACATCGTTAGTCCGTTTCTTACGGCATTCAGTGTTTCTAAGTCAGTATTATCACTAAGAACTTCAACAATATATGATCCATCACGTCCATCCATTTGTTCTGTAAAAAAAGCATCCCCAACAATTTGAATCGCCTGACAAACGGCGCTCATCTTTCCTGAGTCTTTAAGGTTTCCAAGAGCCTTGATAAAGTAAGATCTATCCTGAGTACTCATTCTCTCAGTGAAAAGGGCTGCAGCATATGTCTTAATTGTCTGACATACAGCTCGTATAGTCTCTGGATCTTTAAGATCCCCAAGCGCATAAATGACCGATGATTTATCTTGAGTAGAGGTCTCCTTTGGGACAAGCGTACTGCCGCATAGCTTCAGTCCATCCCCTATGGCTGATATAATCTTCACATCTCCGAGCTTACCGAGGATATTTATCATATGGGATCTGTCATGATAAGTCGTGCTATCTGTGAAAAAAAACTGATCATTTGACACGATCACGTTGCTAACCATAATGATGGTTTCTGGGTTAAGGCTTGCAAGTGAACCTATTATGCATTCTCTATATTTAATTTTGTCATTTGGAATCAGATTAAGGATTTTGGTGCCACAGATCTTGAGGCCGTTGCAAACATTAACAATTGTCTGTGCATTTTCAAGATTACCAAGGTCAGGAATGAGCCCTCCTGATAAGGTTGGGTTGTCTAAAATCTGAAGCCCCTCACATACGTTATGGATCGTCTGAAGGTTTTTGAGACTTCTAAATTGATTTATGCTGTGACAGATTTCATCGGTACTCATTTCCCTAGTAAAAAGGGCGTTCCAGTATTTATTGAATGTCTGACAAATATCAGTGATCCTACTTAAATCTTCAATACCTCCAAAAGCTTCAATGATGTGTTTTTTGTCCACAGAGCTCCTACCCTCTATTCTTAATTTGTCTCCACAAACTTCAAGGCTTGAAGAG
This sequence comes from Alphaproteobacteria bacterium, assembly GCA_019746225.1. NCBI lineage: Bacteria > Pseudomonadati > Pseudomonadota > Alphaproteobacteria > Alphaproteobacteria bacterium. Next base: position 32,400 of record JAIESE010000027.1, read on the forward strand.
ACAACTCTAACTCTTTCAGGGTCTTTAAGGTTGCTAAGAGCTGTAATAATTTTATGTTTGTCTGTTCCCCTCTTTTGTTTTCTAAGAAAAATATGACCAAACCTTTTCAAACTTTCACAAACCGCTACTGTTTTCTCCTGGTCCCTTATCCGACCAACAGCTCTAATAACTTCTATTCGGCTGTTGGCATCCATAATCTCTGTGAACAGTACATCCCCATAAGCTTCGAATGGAAATAATTCTAGAGTCGGTATTCCCCTTTTATCACCCACAGATCTTAAGTCTATAAGTTCTTCAAGAATACGTGTTCTTTCATAACCATCTATATTTTCAGGGAACAATAATTTACTAAAGTTTCTTATAATATCTGATAATCGATTCAGGCATTCATAATTTTTATAATAATTAAGATAAGATACGCCTGCATCCCAAAGACGACTTATAAATCTTGATCTCTCTTTGTTGTCCATGTCTTTCGTAAAAAACACATGCCCGAAAGCGGCGATGAACTGGGAGAGGTGTCGGATTATATTAGAATCTGTGATAAGTGAAATTTTGTGTATGAAATTTACTCTGCCACCAGCACTTGAATCCATGAAGATTAAATCAGCAGTTCTCAAGGATTCACACACCCCAAGTATCGTGTCTGGGTCATTCAGTCTTCCAAGAGCTTCAATAATTTGTGCTCTTCCCGTACCATTCATCTCTTTCGGAAGAAGAGCCTCTCCACACAGCTTTAGTCCTTCAACAACCCCTTGGATGAGCTTTATATTTTTTAAATTACAGAGAGCTTCTATTACTTTCACTCGATCATTACAATTCATGGTTATGGGAAAAAGGATAGGTGCATTTGCTTTGAGAGTTTTGCATAAAGGAATAATTAGGCGATCATCTCTTATGAAGGCAGCAATAACGTGAGATCTGTCATGCACCGTCATATCCTCTGTAAAGAGAGAATTCCCACTCTCTCTTTGTCCATCAAATACCCAATCGGCGAATTTAGGATTTTTATGTTTCTTCAGTGCTTCAAGGATGATTCTTAACTCTTTCGGACTCATTTTCTCTGGAAAGAATGCATTTCCGTAAGTGTTCAATTCATAAAATACCGACTTGATGAGTTTAGGGGCGTTTAATTCTAAAAGAATTGGAACACAAGCTTTTCTTTCATCGTTCATCATACCTTTGGCATAAAGTAAGTCCGTCAAGGTGAAGGTTGCTTCACAACTTTGCTCAATTGCTTGGGAGGTCTTCAGTCTACCGAGAGTAACTACAATTGCTCTTTTTTGAAATTCCGTCATGTCATCGGTGAATAATTTAGGAGCATGAAGGCGGATAGCCTCTTGTATAGGTGATGCAAGCCTTACCAAGGCTTGCTTGACTTCTTTTGGAAATTCAAAAGGTTGGGATATAGAGAGTGTATTTCTTCTGGGATGCTCACCCCCCTGCCTTTCATCTTCTGCGCCTTGAGCACAAAGAATAACTGACGTTGACGTGATCATTAACAATTGCAAGGTTGTTTTATTCATATATTCTTTTTCTACATCTTAAAATTATTACAAATATTGGGGTTATTCTGTGGACCCCTTGGCAAACCTTATTCTTACGAGATTCAAGATCTGGTTAGAGTTCTCCCCTAAACTGAATTGATGCTTCCAGTAAACTTTCAAGCTTTAGCGTATAAGGGAAGAAAGTACGATACCGTATAAATACGGTGATTTGGAAAAATGGGAAAAAACGTCATTATCTTTATATTCCAATAAATCAATATATTACGTATTTTTTACAGTGTATGAAACAACAGGGTCTTATCTTGTTTATTAGAACCTCTCGTTCTTCTATAGGAAAATGATTTGATTCTGACATTAATGAATTTCGAGTTTGTATTGTATGTATCTGCTCTAAAGCTTCTAACGCTTTAGAGAAAACAAGATATTTTTCTTGACATCCTGATTCTGGATCCTCATATGTATTAGGAAATGAACACTTTAAAAAAATGGATTTTTTAAGATGAGCCGGCTGGAACGCCACATAAACATGACTGTTCTCCAAGGGTTTTCGACCTTGGTTGCTCTTACATGTTCAAAATCCAAGTCCCTCAAGCGCAGCTAGCGCTTTATCTCTATTTTATCACCTTACAATTTGTTTTAATTTTTTTTCCCTGAACGGAAAGAATTTGTTTTATATTTTTATTGGGAGAGACCCATGACATCGCGACATACACAAGATAAAATTGGCCTTTGGCCGTTAACCTCCCTGGTGACAGGGAATTTGGTTGGTTCGGGCGTTTATTTGCTGCCCGCAACCCTCGCCATCTATGGAACCGTCAGCATTTTTGGCTGGATAGCCGCCTCACTCGGCGCCATCTTGCTTTCGTTGGTATTTGCAAATTTAAGCGCCCATCAAACAAAGACGGGCGGTCCGTATCTCTATGCCCGCGAAGCCTTTGGCGACACGGTCGGGTACTACGTTTGCTGGGGATATTGGGTACTCTCTTGGATGAGCAATCCCGCCCTTGCCATTGGTGCCGTCGGGTATATCTCCTCCCTTTGTGGGGGATTGAGTCAGATGACGCACTTCTGCCTGGAGGTCCTCGTCGTTGCTGGATTGACGGCCTTTAACCTGACGGGCCTGAAAGTGACAGGGCGTACAGAGCTCGTGATTACGATGTTAAAAGTGGTTCCTCTCTTAGTTTTGCCTTTGATTGGGCTCTATTATATTGACTTTTCAATCATCACATCCCACATCAATGTCTCTGACAAATCCTTCGGAATGGCCCTCAATTCTGCCACTCTGGCTGCCATGTGGGCGTTTGTGGGCCTTGAGACGGGAACCATTCCGGCCGGGCAAGTTTACAATGCTTCAAAGACCGTTCCCCGAGCAACCGTCTTGGGAACCGTGATCGCCGCCGCTGTTTATATCTTGGGCGCTATCGTCGTTATGGGCGTGGTCCCCCCTCAAGATTTGCTTAGCTCCAAAGCGCCATATGCGGATGCGGCTGAGCGAATCTTCGGCGGGGCTTGGGGCGCGCCTGTCACGTTTGCCGCCATCATCTCCTGTTTAGGAACCCTCAACGGATACCTGATCATTGTGGGTCGTATCCCTTATGGTGCCGCACATGACGGGTTGTTTCCAAAATTCTTCACGAAAACAACACCGCATGGAACACCCTATTGGGGCGTAATCATCTCGTCGTTTTGTTCTATTCCGCTTTTATTGCTCTCGCTGCAAAACAGTTTAATGGAGCAATTTAATTTTATTATTGAATTGGCAACTCTTCTTATTTTGGTAGTGTATGCCATATCCGTATTGGCCTATTTAAAATTAATGATTCGAGACGGAAAAATAACGCCTACAAAAATTGCTTTGGGCATCGGTGCTTTGAGCTTTGCCGGATGGGCATTGTGGGCTGCGAGCTTGAAAATGGTCGCCCTGTCTTTTGTGATTGTCCTTCTCGGCATCCCCATGCGTCTTTGGATGACACGGGCCAAGGTTTCTGTATAAGTTCAGATAGAAATGAGACGCTGGAGGGGGAGAACGGGCCCATCAATAGCCCTTGCGAGCCCCCTTCCAGACATTAAAAAAGGCCTTGAGAATAGGGATGTTAAAACACCTAAGCTCAGGAGGCCTTTTTATGCAGATCCAGAGATCGCACAAGAATATTTATAGATTATATGCTTATACCCGTACACAAGAATGTTTGGATGTGTACCGAAAAAAATATGGAAATCAAGCCCGACAATGGGAAAAAGAAGGTTTAATAAAGGCTACGCAATACCCTGGGGTATAAGGATTATAAAACCATGGTTATGGGTGAGCGTGTGCAAATTGATCATATGACAGTGACAAAAAACGGAATTTGCGTAAAACATTTTCAAGCTTGGGATCGACGATCTAAGTTTATGGATGCTGACATTTATTCCCATGCCAAGAGCTCTTCTGCCAAGAGATTTCTACTTGATTTGGTTAAGAAAACCCCGTTTAAGATTGAATCTATCCAAGTAGATGGAGGCTCAGAGTTTATGGCCGAATTTGAAGAGGCTTGTGCAGATCTTGGTATACCTCTTATTGTTTTACCCCCAAAAAAGCCAACTTACAATGGAGGCGTTGAGAGAGGTAATCGTATATTTAGGGAAGAATTTTACAACAGGAGCAACTTGTTAGCTGATTCTATTGGTGGAATCAGAGCTGAATTAACAAAGGCTCTTCATAAATACAATACCTATAGGCCACATAGAAACTTGAAAGGATTAACAACGATGCGGAAACAACCCTGGTAATGACAGATCTTATAGGATTTATCTGCCCGAAATTGAAGCTTGGGCGAATGATCAACCCGAATATTGTAACATCTTACGTGATGAGATGCATGGCACATTAACCGTTGACCGTGATGTCCTCGATGTACAATCTGGGAAAACTTTGAAAAAGAAAGAAGTCAATGACGTCGTGGTTAAACGTCTTCTAAAGAGCGCTGGATATATTGATTGGGAAGATAGGGACAACAAGTAGGGGGTTTGTTTCGTTTAATCTTGCTCGATCGGCTCCGGGGTTTCTTGAGATGTTTAAGAAAAGCAAAATCTAATCTATGTTTTGTGCTTGTAAGATCAAAGGAATATATCCTTGGACGATGTTTCTTTAATATGCTTTTAATCTGCCATTTGCTTTTTTCCCCCTAGGACTATAATAACTTAGGTCTTTCATAACTTTTAGGAGAAAAAAAGATGAGCGAAATTGTATGAAAACAAACCGCACCCCTCTATCAAGAATAAATGAAGTTGTTCAGTCTATAATCAGACAATTAACGCATTAATTAAAGCGGACATATCGCGAATTCGTAACCAAAAATAAAAAACTTGAAAAATTAGTAACGTTTCATTACATATATTCAAGAAACCATTAAACCCATAATAAGTTTTTTATATACCTATGAATACAATATTTTATACATTAGCCCTAGTCCTGAGCCTTATTGCGACAAACGTAACGCCTATTTTATCAATGGAAAATACCGGTCCACGAGAGAGTCTGCCTGGGTTCGTTCCCTTTCTAATATCCCAAGAAATGGAAGATACGGTTAAGAAATATAAAGAAATGGCCCCAAAATTGCACGAGAGGACAAAGGACGAGCTTCGCGGTATCATTATGGATTTGTGCAATGATCATGCAAATTTAGAAGCACAGGTATTCAACAAATATATGTACTATGTCAGAGAAAATAAGCTTCTGGATATTGATACCGTAATAGGCTATGAACCGTTATACACTATATACCAACGCAAACGAGATCTCGGATTGCGAGATTCTACAATAGAATTTATTCTTATGAATTATAAAGAAAAAGAATTAAGAGAATTTTTTGAAGATTATAATCTTCCAGAATTACGGGCGCTTGTTTATAGAATTTTCACACAATTATTACGATCGCATTTGGAACTTGCTGTTATAAATTCTAAGCAAAAATCTGGGTTTGCGCACTTCGATAGTGAAAAGTCTCTTTACGCACTAAGTGACGGGCAAATCAAAGAATGGGGGACTAAGTATTTTTTCATTCTTGATTATTATTGCGATGTTGTTTACGGAAAAAGTCTTTTGCAGCCTGTCACCAATTTTCCCTATGGTAAAAATATTGACGCTAATGTCCTTGATTTTACTATAGTGATAAAGAATAATCGCTTGGCACTTTACTGCGCGCATCAGAATCCTAAATTTGAGCGAACATGGTACCAGTTGCAACTAGCCAGTATCCTGAGCTGTTTGAGCTCTCCTCTGATCCCAAAATTTGACATTCCCCCCTTCTACCTAGCAGACTCAGGGACGACAAGAAAATCTAAAAAATTAAGTAAAAACCCAAGGAGCAATAAGTCTACGGTCTCTCTGGTAAGTGCCCCATTGACTGAAGGTCAAAGCCAACAAATTACAGAAAAATTAGAACGATACCGGGTGGAAGCAAATATTATTAGCGATTTATTAATAACCATTGCTGATATCGAATATAAAGCCAGAAACCAAAGTGAAGAAAAAAAGAACGATGAGGTTAGAAGCTCGAACAAGGAAAGGGAGGAATTGGAACGGCAGGTCGAAAATTCAACTAAGTTAAAAGAACTTTACTTGCAGAGAATCCGCGCGCTTATAGACGAGCTGAAGAGAGCCAAAAATATTCCAGAGGAATTAAAAAGTAAATTAGATGCGCAGCAAACAAAAATTGACAACCAGAGACATCAACTCACCAAGAATGAAGAAACAATAAAAAGGTTACAGGGAGAGCTAGCGAATGCTCACGATGAGCTGCAACAAAGTTCAGCCAAGCTCAGGGAAGCAAACTTAGGCAACCAACGTTTGGCTAGCGAGGTAAAAGAATTGCAAGAAGTCACTGCATCATCAAGTAAACTTGGAACTTCTCATCCTGGTGCTGTAAAACGACATTCCACTTTTCAAAAGCGTTTACAGAGAGTTGTGCGTCAACAACGCTCATCAAGAGAGACTCCTGGAGTTAAGGGTGATAAGCATCGGTCAGAATTCAACCGTAGAGATCCCAAATCACACGCCATGGTTCGTGCAAGCGACAAACAGAAAAATTCTTCAGCTAATGATAATAATGCCCCTCTCACTCGAGTTGCAGCAACACAAAACAGGAAGCCCACGACAGACCCAAGATTTTGGTATCATGGTGCATTAAAGAAAGTAAAGAAACAGAAAGCGAAACTTGGCAAAGAAATTCAATCACTCAATAATTCTTTAGCAATAATCACAAATACAAATCAGGAATTAAGTGTCCAATCGTATGTCTCGAAAGTGCAGTTGGAAGGTTACAAGGAAGTGTTAAGGGAAAACGTAGTGCGCTCTGCTGTACTTAATGAGTTATGCAAAGAACTGTTAGACAAACTTAGGCAAAAAAATGATTATATTGCTCAGCTGGAAACAATCATAGAGTCGCCTGATGAGCCTCAGCAAGAAGATCCTTTTGCATTGGGTGAAAAAGAAAATAGTGACGAGTCAGAGGGAGAAACATTCTATCCACATCAAGACTATAGCAGCGATACGGAATAAAAATAAGACAAACTCAACAGCTGGCAACAGCATTGAGAAATTACCGTAACGATACCCTCTGAAGGAGAGATGGATGGGGACGAATCCTATTTTGTTGGGACCCGCAAAGGTAAAATCGTTGGGGATGGTACCCATGCGGACCTTCTCGTAAACTGTCCGTTGTACAAATCCATCTGGGTAGTGCAAATTGGAGGATTTTTGGCGGATGAAGGAAATCATGAATAAGCACTCGAGGGCTTACTTGAGTCTCAAACCCTATGAACTCGTACATTTCTTTGAATCAGGCTTGATAAACCTATCGAAGTTTCCTATAGATGGGGAGCGGGTGCGGGCGTAGCTCAATGGTAGAGCAGAAGCTTCCCAAGCTTACGACGGGGGTTCGATTCCCCTCGCCCGCTCCATTATACAGAAATTACCCTGATCAAATCCATATGGCTGATGGCGTAGATGTCATTATTTTGGAGAAGTCTTCGTTCAATCTTGTTGCCATTCTTCCACGCCGTGGAAGAATGGCAAAGTGAATTTGTAAAAAAGTATATCAAACAACCCGTGTCATACCCTGACGAGCAACAAAAGTGCGGGAAAAGTGACTGCGTGCCTCGGCCTCAATACCCTCCATAATCGCATCATCGTGTTCAGGATTGTGGTGGAATAAAGCAAGATCTTGAATCGCTGCTGCCTTAGCCAGAGCAACCGCCTGATTCCAGGTCGAATGCCCCCAGGTAGGGAATGCCGCAAATTCTTCCTCTGTAAAGGTCGCATCATAAATTAATAAGTCGGTGCGCTGAATAAATTCAACCAGTTCCGCGTTAAGTTCTCCTGGTGTGTGGGAGGTGTCCGTAATATAGCAAATCGACTTATCCCCAATATCCACGCGATAGCCCGCACTTCCCCCCGGGTGGTCCAAAGGAATGGTTGAGACTTTTAAAGACCCTACGGAGAACTGGCCGTGGGGTGGCACATCAACACAGGTTCTTTTGCAAGCAATTTGGTCCCAAGGAACAGGAAAATAAGGGGGTGAGGTGACACGCCCCAGAACGGCTTCGATGCCGTCACTTGTGCTCTTTTCAGATAACAAACCGCTAGCAATCACGGTCAGTTCAAAATCTGGCTGATGCAAGGGTTTAAAGAAGGCAAACCCGCTGATATGGTCTGCATGGGCGTGTGAAATGAGCATTGTTGCTCCCCTTAAACCACGCTTCACCATGTCATCACCCGCATCGATAAGTCCCGTGCCTGCATCAAATATCAGATAGTGATCACCCACTTCAAGAGTAACACAACTGGTATGACCCCCTACTTTTGCAAATGCGGGCTTACATTGAGGGCAACTTCCGCGTACACCCCAAAATGTTACCTTTATGGCATCCCCTCTATGCATTCCCAACCCCTGTTATGCTTTGTATTCTGTGGTTCTCATATTAATACAGATATTGTAAAATTATATCATTTCTTTTAGATCGTGTATATTATGCAATAAATGATGTCGCATTTTGCGAATGGCGCGAACTTCGATTTGTCGAACTCTTTCTTTACTGATTTTTAACTGTCTTCCAAGATCTTCTAACGTTGCGGGTTGCTCAGCTAAGCGCCAGACCGT
>JAIESE010000028.1 GCA_019746225.1 Alphaproteobacteria bacterium
CTTTTCCTGCGACGTCAATTGATGGGGATCGGGGAGGGCATGGTTTTAACCGCTCGGACCCATGAATTGGAAGTTAGTGCAACTCAGCAAATTGAAGAGGCGGAAAAGAAGCTGTTTGATTTGGCAACCACAGGCAATGTGTCTGGTGGCTTTCAGAGCTTTCGGGAGGCATTAACAACTTCTATTGAAATGGCAGAAGTGGCCTATCGTCGAGATAGTCACATCGTAGGCGTCACAACGGGCCTTACGGATCTTGATAAGTGGCTCGGCGGTTTGCATCCTTCAGATTTGTTGATCATCGCGGGTCGTCCTTCCATGGGAAAGACCATCCTGGCTACTAACATTGCCTTTAATGCGGCCGTAGCCAGCATGGAAAATAATAAAAGCGGCGCTTCTGTTGCCTTCTTCTCCCTCGAAATGTCCGCCGAACAATTAGCGACTCGTATTTTGGCTTCTGAGTCTGGCGTCTCTTCTGACAAAATTCGTCGGGGAGAGATTCGAGCGGAAGATTTCCCGATGTTTGTGGAAGTCAGCCGGCGATTGAGCACCATCCCTCTTTTCATTGATGATACACCGGCACTGACTGTGTCAGCTTTGCGAACCCGTGCCAGACGTCTGAAACGGCAGGAGGGGCTAGGGTTGATTGTCATCGACTACCTTCAATTGATGGAAGGGGGTGGATCAAAACGCTCAAGCGAGAACCGTGTGCAAGAAATCTCAGACATCACTAGGGCTCTGAAAGCTCTTGCGAAGGAACTAGATGTGCCTGTCATCGCTTTGTCCCAGCTCTCTCGTGCGGTGGAGCAAAGGGAAGACAAGCGTCCACAACTTTCTGATTTGCGTGAATCCGGGTCCATTGAGCAAGATGCGGACGTGGTCATGTTTATTTTTCGCGAAGAGTATTATGAGGTTCGCCGCCAGCCGCCTGAAGGCACGGATAAGCATGCCGAGTGGCAAGCCCGGATGAACCAAATTGCCAATCAGGCGGAAGTTATCATCGCCAAGCAACGCCATGGCCCAGTCGGGACCGTGCGCCTTTACTTTGAGGGTCAACTCACCCGCTTCGGGAACCTCATGCCGACGGGGTAAAGAACAACAATACAGAATAAATGCAGTCATGAATTATATCTTTATGGATGAAAGTGGGTGTTTGGGATTTGATTTTAATTAGATAGGAAGCCTCTTACGCTATTTATGATAAACCTACGGAACCCCACATAAAAGGACTTACTCCTAAATCATCTCGCATGTAATTTGTTGAAATATTATAAAATACATGGATCCCGGCTCCTAAGATGTTGTAACGCTTCGCTTCTCGCGAAGATTTACAACATCTAAGTGCCAGGATGACAGTCATTGTTGGATTCGTGTAAAATACTTTGCTTCCTGTAATAATATCTATAGAAAATCTAGTTGCTAAAAGTAATCAAAATATAGCTCAACATCTTTAACCTCACTTTAACCAATAATACTATAATCTAATAGTTCGAGTGTAATAATATTAACTCTAACAAATAATGGAGGACGAAATGTCTAAACATATATTAGTTCGTCACATGGTTGCTGATTTTCCAACATGGAAAGTGGCTTTTGATAACCATGAACAACAACGCCAAAAGTATGGTTTAAGTGTCGTCAACGTTTTGCGTGATAGTACAAATCAAAACAGCGTAACAATTCTACTGGCAGCACAAGATTTTGAAAAAGCGAAAAAATTTACACAGTCAGATGATTTACGTGACATCATGCATCGCGCTGGCGTAATTAGCAAACCAGAAGTTTGCTTTTTAACAGATTCAACAAGAGGAGTATAAAATGTCTACAATCGTACTCGTTCGTCACGAAGTCGCTGACTATTCTCGCTGGAGATCTGGTTTCGATGTTCATGTAAAAGAAGCGCATAGACACGGATTCAGAACGTTGAGTGTGTTGAGGGACAACGTCAATGAAAACGACGTTACGGTCATTTTTGAAGCCAAAAATCTGGCTTTGGCAAAGACTTTTTTAAAGTCTGATGATTTGCGTGAAATGATGAAGCAAGATGGTGTCATTAATAAACCACAAATCAGCTACTTAACAGACGCAACAAGAAGCTATTAGAGTTGATCACGATCGACCCTCCCCCATCAGTGGGGGAGGCCGATTCTTTTCACATTTCTCCCCTCCTTGCACTGAAACTCAAAAGCTGGTTAAATTTTAAGAGAGTATTATATATTCGCGATTTTTTAAATGATAGGATGAGTGGTGATGCCTGTTTTGCAGACCCTGGTGAAGGAAAAATCAAAGGCCTATCAGGATAATATGGGGGCAATGACAGCGCTCGTCGAGGATCTGAAGGACAAGGTCGCTCGCATTGCCGAAGGGGGTGGTGCTGCGGCTGTTGCTAAGCATCAAGAACGTGGCAAAATGGTTGTGCGGGACCGCATAGATCATCTTATTGATCCTGGGAGTCCGTTTCTGGAGCTGTCTCAATTGGCAGCCTATGAGGTATATGGAGACCCTATCCCAGCTGCCGGCATTGTGACGGGTATTGGGACGGTTCATGGGAGCCCGTGCATGATTGTGGCCAATGATGCCACCGTAAAGGGCGGCACTTACTTTCCTTTAACTGTGAAGAAGCATTTGCGAGCTCAAGAAATTGCGCGAGAGAATCGACTGCCCTGTTTGTACCTAGTGGATTCGGGTGGTGCCTATCTCCCTAACCAGGATCAAGTCTTTCCGGACCGGGATCACTTCGGACGTATCTTTTATAATCAGGCCCAAATGTCGGCAGCAGGCATTCCGCAAATCGCCGTTGTCATGGGGTCATGTACGGCAGGTGGTGCTTATGTTCCGGCAATGGCCGACCAAGCTATTATCGTTGAAGGAACGGGGACTATCTTCCTAGGGGGGCCTCCTTTGGTAAAGGCGGCCACAGGAGAGGTCGTGACCGCTGAGGAATTGGGGGGGGCTGATGTGCATGCCAGACACTCTGGTGTTGTGGATTATGTGGCCACGTCAGACGCTCACGCACTTTCCCTGGCTCGTCAGGCAGTCGCCTCTCTCAACCAAGATAAGCTCAACCCGCCTGTTGATGTCAAACCTCCGCTTTATGATGCCCAGGAAATTTATGGCATTGTTTCTCAAGATTTGAAACATCCCTATGATGTCCGCGAGGTCATTGCTCGGATTGTTGATGGCAGTGAATTTGATGAGTTTAAGCCTTTATATGGCTCAACATTGGTTTGTGGTTTTGCCCGTATCTTTGGTCATTGGGTGGGCATTTTGGCTAATAATGGTATCTTATTTTCAGAAAGCGCTCAAAAAGGGGCTCATTTCATCGAATTATGTTGTCAGCGCAATATTCCTTTGGTCTTTTTGCAAAACATCAGCGGGTTTATGGTTGGCAAAAAATATGAGGCAGGTGGCATCGCGAAGGATGGGGCGAAGCTGGTTCATGCGGTTGCTTGTGCGTCCGTTGCTAAATTTACGGTGATCATCGGTGGGAGCTTTGGGGCTGGAAACTACGCCATGTGTGGGCGGGGTTATAGCCCTCGATTTTTATGGATGTGGCCTAATGCGCGCATCTCTGTAATGGGGGGAGAGCAAGCAGCCATGGTCCTGACACAGGTAAAGGCTGAAGGGGATCAAGCTAAGGGAAAGAAATTGGACAAAGAGGCCCAAGCATCTCTTCGCGCTGAAATTCAAGCCCAGTATGACACCCAAGGCCATCCCTATTATGCGTCTGCTCGTCTGTGGGACGATGGGATTATCGACCCCAAAGAGACAAGGCGTATCTTAGGGTTGGGGTTAGCCTTAAGTCAAAAGAATGTGTCTCCTCCAACAAAATTCGGTGTCTTTAGACTTTAACTTTTAGAAAGAATGAAACCATGACTGAACCTGTGATCCTATGTGAATTAATGGAGGGTTTAAACGGCATTGCCAAGATTACGCTCAACCGCCCCTCTGTCCATAATGCTTTAGATGAAAAAATGATTGAGGTATTGGCGAAAGCCTTTCTCGATTATGGGCAAGATCCTTCCATTCGGGCTATTGTGTTGGCGGCTTCGGGGAGTGTGTTTTCGGCGGGGGCAGACTTGAATTGGATGAAGCGCGTGGCGGCTTATACTATGGAAAAAAATGTCGAGGATGCCAAGCATTTGTCTCATTTGTTGGATATCATAGATACATGCCCCAAACCAACGATTTCTTGTGTGCAAGGGGCGGCTTTTGGGGGAGGTGTCGGGCTGATCGCGGCTTGTGACATTGCTATTTGTAGTGAGGAAGCTTTCTTTTGCTTGTCTGAAGTGAAATGGGGGCTGATTCCAGCGATGATTAGCCCTTATGTGATCAACGCCATCGGTCAACGACAAGCACGGCGCTATGTCCTCACAGCGGACCGTATGAGTGCCGACGAGGCTTTACGCCTCGGATTGATCCATCAAGTAGTGGGTGAAGGGGAGATGGACGCAACCGTTGAGTCCCTGGCGATTTCAATATTGAAGGGAAGTCCTGAAGCAATTAAGGCATCTAAAGAATTGATCCGTTTTGTCGAGTCGCGCCCCATAGATGCAACAATACATGAAGAGACAGCACGGCGTATTGCGCTCATTCGGGCATCAGCCGAGGGACAAGAAGGGATCAATGCCTTCCTGTCTAAGCGCACTCCTTCCTGGGTTCCTTGAAGAATATGGTGTCGTTAAATCCAAGTAAAATCAAAGCATTTCAGCGCGTTCTTGTTGCGAATCGGGGAGAGATATCCTGTCGCATCCAAGAAACGTGCCACCGTCTCGGCATTGAAACCATTGCGGTGGGGTCAACCTTTGACCGTGAAGCCAAGCATATGCAAATGGCGAATATGGCCATTGTCCTTCCCGGGGAGGAAGCCCAAGAAACTTACCTCAACGGAGAGGCAATAATCCTAGCAGCCCACGAAAATGGGGCACAAGCCATCCATCCGGGTTATGGCTTCTTGTCAGAAAATTCAGATTTTGCCCAAAAAGTAAATGCTGCGAGGTTGACTTTCATCGGTCCCACGCCAGATGCGATTCGAATCATGGGCTCAAAAAGTGAGGCTAAGGCAATTGCCACTTCCGTGAACGTTCCTGTCATTTCGGGATATGATGGACAGGGGGATTTGAAGGGTGAAGCCCGTCGACTCGGGTTTCCCTTATTGATTAAGGCAACTTTCGGGGGCGGCGGAAAGGGCATGCGTCTGGTCCATTCAATCAGAAACTTTGAGGAAGCCTTAAAGGCCTGTCAACGTGAAGCCATGGCTGCCTTTGGTAATGATCAGGTGATGTTGGAAAAATATCTTGAGGCTCCCCGTCACATTGAGGTTCAAATATTGTGTGATCAACATCGGAAGTGTGTTGTTTTATCTGAACGAGATTGCTCTCTCCAGCGTCGACACCAAAAGGTTATTGAGGAAGCTCCCTCAACTTCCCTCTCAACAGCATTGAGGGGACGACTTCATAATTCAGCCATCGCGATTGCTCGGGCAGTTTCTTATGAAGGTGTTGGGACGGTTGAGTTTTTAGTGACCCAAAATGGGGAGTTCTTTTTTTTGGAAATGAACACAAGGTTGCAAGTCGAGCATCCTGTGACAGAAATGGTTTTGGGGCTGGATCTTGTGGAATGGCAGCTGCGTGTTGCAGCAGGCGAGACTTTGTATTTTGAGCAAAATGAGACTCAACCAAAAGGTCATGCCATTGAAGCGCGCTTGTATGCGGAGGATGGCGATAACAATTTCTTGCCCTCAACAGGCACCATCACCCAGCTTGAATTTCCAATCGTCAAAAATGTGCGGATTGACACGGGCATTCGAGAGGGAGACGATGTCTCTATTTACTATGATCCGATGATTGCTAAGATTTCTGCCTGGGGGGAAAATCGTGAACGAGCGATTGTTAACCTGAAGGATGCGCTTGCGAACACCCATGTCAAAGGTCTAAAGACCAATCTAAAATTTCTTCAACGGCTTATGGCTCACCCATTTTTCATTCGAGATGAGATCGATATTGGCTTTGTCGATCGTTATGTCGATGAATGGGCAAAGGAAAGAGATGCACCTGAGGAAGCTTATATTTTGGCAGCGCTGTGGCACTATCAACGGCTTCCCTTAGAGGTTCAATCCTCTGCTTGGATTCAACAGGATGGGTGGCGGTTGAATTCTCCACCAGTTCACACCAATCGATTTGATAGAGGAGGGGAAGTAACCTTATGCTTCGCACCCGACCATATTGGCATAAGGTATGCTGGTAAGGTCCATAAAGCTCAGGATATATACATGCCTGATAAAAACAAGCTATTGGTAACAATCGATAGAGAGAAGATTGAGGCTCAAATTTTTGAGGAAGATGAAGAAATTCGGATTATCATGAATGATCGAACCTATCGCGTGCGTCCCCTTGCTCCCAATGCCAATGATGACAGAAAGACAGGGCCCTCTCACCTCATGGCGCCAATGCCGGGACGGGTGGTCTCGGTTCTTGTAAAGAAGAATGAGGCTGTTGAGGCCGGACAGCCGTTGTTGATCCTGGAAGCTATGAAAATGGAACACACGATCTGTGCGCCCTATGCTGGGCTTGTGGAGGCACTTCCCTTCGCCCGAGGTGACTTTTGTGATGAGGGTGTGGAGTTGGTGTGTTTAAGTCCTACGAAATAACAAGGACCCTCGAGGGGCCCTTGTTAAGTTTTAACAAAACTTCCATCAAACGATGACAAGGTGTGCCGCGTCGACAACTTGCAAAATGCTGCTTTGTCCTGTGTAAGCAACATCTTCAAAAGTGATTTGCGCACCACCAATGAATTTTACAACTAAATCCCCGTCACCATTGGCAACAAAAGCTGAGATACGTGCATTCACATCTGCTGCATCTAAGGTTGGGGCGCCAACATTCTTGACATCCGTAAATTTTAAGGTATCTTGAACGCCACCGGCATTCATATCTTTAATCACATCTTTTCCGAAGTTTCCATTTAAAGAAAATACGAAAGTGTCATTGGCAAAGAATTGTTGGACGAGAGCAGAAACACCACTATTATCTACGACATCTCCCCACATAGTATCATTGCCTGCACCCCCAAGAAGAATATCTTTGCCATAATGTTCTTCCATGATAAAGCTTGGAGAATTAGTAACAGTTGCCTTCAAAATTTCAACATCCCCTACGAGAATATCATTTCCTGCACCTCCATCTAATACGTCATTTCCTCGGGTACAAATATTTGTTCCATCGACATTCGTGAAGTTCCAAGTCCAAGCATGATCATCTCCGACAAGAGTATCATTTCCTGCATCACCAAAAAGATTGTCACTCGAACAATTATCAACTTCTGTCCAATGAGCATTCACAACCGTTATTTTAATGGATTCAGCACTTCCATAAATCACGTCGTTCCCCACGCCCCCAAATAGGTTGCTGCCTGCTTGATTGACTGTATCGCTAAATGTTAGAACGGTTGCGTTTTGAATATTGATTTCTCCTGTCTGCTCATGGCCACATAGAAAATCATTTCCGTCACCACCAAATAATGTGTTTCCTTCATTGTTTATCACAACTGAGCCGCTGACATTGGTTCCAATAAAGCTTATGGACCCATCGTTGCCAAACAATTTGTCGTTGCCATCACCCCCAAACAAAATGTTGCTTTTGGTAGAAACATCGATCGTCGTATTTACATTTATAGCCGTTAAGAAGGCGCCTCCCAGGCCACCACATAGGAGATCATTACCATCCCCTCCATAAAGAAGATTTCCAGTTTCAGCAACAGGTACAAGACCTGGGGAGGTAATATTGATGATCCCAACATCGACGGCCCCAAAGATATTATCATTACCTTTGCCCCCATCGAGTATGTTATTGCCACCAGTTCCCATCACGGTATCATTGCCATCCCCGGCAAAAATGATATCATTGCCGATACCTCCCCTGAGGAAGTCATTTCCCTTGAAGCCGTATATAATGAAGTTGTTCGTGATCGTATGAAATCCATCTAAAACATCGATTGTGTCGATTCCATTCGTTCCAAATATGATTTGTGTAGCCATAGTATCTCACTCCTTTTCAAAAGTATGTATTAGCTATATTTCAATATGATGTCGACTTCTCCTTATTTAAACCAAAGAAATAACAATGCCAAGATATGGGCTAGTGTCATCTCTAGTGTCATCTCTATAGTATAAAATATGTTTTTCTTTGAAAATATCAATAGGTTAAATGTTGTTTGTTAAAATTAAGAAAATTGTCTCGTAAAATGTTGTTTTTGTTTGGTATATTTGAGAATGTATATGAAAATTTGTATGGTTTTTGTTTTTTAAAACCATGTTGTTTTGTATATGTTGATTGCGGTTTGATGGTGATGTCTTAAAATAACATGGATCGATCAACCTACCTCTCGCGCAAGGGATCTTCAAGGGATTTTACGATCGGATTCATTATGTACTGCATTATGGTGCGTTTAAGCCCTACGAAATAACAAGGGCCCTCGAGGGGCCCTTGTTATTTCTTAACAAAATTTCCATCAAACGATGACGAGGTGCGCCGCGTCGACAACTTGCAGAATGTTGTTTTGTCCTGTGTAGGCGACATCTTCAAAAGTGATCTGCGCCCCACCAATGAATTTTACAACTAAATTCCCGTCACCATTGGCAACAAAAGCTGAGATACGTGCATTCACATCTGCTGCATCTAAGGTTGGGGCGCCAACATTCTTGACATCCGTAAATTTTAAGGTATCTTGAACGCCACCGGCATTCATATCTTCAATCACATCTTTTCCGAAGTTTCCATTTAAGGAAAATACAAAAGTGTCATTTGCGTAAGTAATAACATCTGTTACAAGACCATTTGTGAAACTAACATACTCTCCAAAAAGTGTATCATCGCCGCTTCCCCCGTTGAGCGTGTCCTTACCCAGATGAAACTCTCGACTAATATTGGAACCGTCGCTTGTATAAATTAACTCATTGATTTTAAAATCTCCAATCAATACATCATTACCCGAGCCTCCGAAAAGGGCATCATCTCCGAAGTTCTCAATAGCACTTTGAAGTTCATTTCCTTCTATGTGTAGTACAAAGTTGATGCGATCACCATACATACAGTCGTTTCCACTATCCCCGAAAAGCGTATCATCTCCATAGAAATTGACTCTATCCACGACAGTATTGATGGTATGAAAAGTTTCTAAAAATTCTTCCCCGACTACAGTGTCGTTGCCACTCCCGCCGTAAAGAACATCATTTTTGGAATAAATGTTTACAGTTAAGCTGTTATTATCGTTAATGAGAGCGTTTTCAATGTAGTTTTCTCCGACAAGAATATCATTCCCATCTCCCCCAAATATTATATCGACACCTGCCGTTGTTGTTACGGATGTAACACCATTTAGAATTGTTGGATTAAATAAAACATTTTCTCCGGCAATAATGTCATCATCACGACCACCATAGATGGTGTCTGAGCCGCTAACGAGGTTAAGAATCGGAGTTGAGGCGCTAAAAGTAGCATTTACTAGGGCAGACTCACCTGCCAAGGTCCCATTTCCAGTAAGAGTATCATTTCCTGATCCCCCAGAAAGGGTGTCAGTACCGTTGCCTCCTCTCAGAATGTCGTCTCCGTTTCCACCATTCAAGATATCATTACCGTTACCTCCATCAAGTACATCTATACCTTCACCACCATTCAGGGTATCATTGCCATTGCCCCCAATCAGGAGATCATTCCCAAGCCCTCCATTTAGGGTATCGTTCCCATTTCCTCCGTCAAGAATATCGTTAAGGGATCCCCCTGTAAGGGTATCGTTGCCATTCTTTCCATAGATAATGTAACTCTTCAATGGGTTTAACGTAAAACCATTGAGCACATCATCCCAATTCGTTCCAAATATGATTTGTGTAGCCATAGTATCTCACTCCTTTACTAATGTAGGTATTCGTTATATATAACTTGGTGCCTGCCTTCCCATTTTGTAAAACAAAGCAAACAGAAACGTTCGGATATGAATTGTTCACATTTCTATATTTTAATATAGGTTGAATTGTGAATATATCAATATGCTGAAGTATAGTTATTAAAATTACGATAATCTATTTGTGGCAAATTGATTTTATTCGGTATTTCTGAGAATATATATGAAATTTTGTATAGTATGTAATTTTAAAAAATGTTTATTTGTATATATTGATTGCGGATTGATGGTGAGGTGTCAAAATAGCCTGGATCGATCAACCTACCTCTCGCGCATAGGATCTTCAAGGGATTTTGCGATTGGTTTCATTATGTACTGCATTATAGTGCGTTTGGCTGTAATAATATCGGCTTGGACTGTTTGGCCAGGCTTTATTGTATAGTGTTTTCCTCGATAGTTAATGGTATTCGTTTTGGAGCGAATAAGAACACGAAAATAGCTGCGATTGGGGTCTTTGGGGTCTTGGATGGCATCAGGGCTGATGGTTTCCACTACGCCATCGAGGCCACCATATATACTATAGTCATAAGCAGATACTTTAATGGTTGCAGGTGCTCCAGGGTGAATAAATCCAATATCTTGAGGAAAGACATTGGCCTCAATAAGGAGTGTATCTTTCAAAGGGGTGATGGACATAATTTCTCTTCCCCCCATAACAGCAGCCCCTGAGGTGTGAACAAAAAGCTGCTGAACAATCCCATAAACAGGCGAGACGATGTTTGTCCTGTCAAGACGGTCCTTTGCGGCGGAGATCAGTTTTGTGGCTTCAATGAATCGGGCTTCATAGTTCTTAAGCTCTTCCCAGTCTTGAGTATTGTATCGAAGTTTGACTTGTTTCAGCTTGCCTTTCGCTTCATTCTTTCGGGCAATTAATTTAGCGATATTGATTTGTGCGGATTCCAAGTCCATTTTTCGGTTGGCCGTATCCAGTTTTGATTGGATATACTGGGTTTTTGAAAGTAGCTGTTTATTGTGGAGTAACTCTAAGATTTCTGTACGTTCTTTTGACAGTTGATGAAGTCTCGTTAAATTAATAATTCGAGTTCTCATATCTTTGAGCTCGCTGTTGCTTCCTTGGAGCTGTGCTAAGAGAATCTTTTTCTCATTTCGAAGAGCGTCCATACGGCTTTTGTATTGATCCTTCATTTCATTTACGAGTTCAGGGGAAAAATTCGTGATTTCTTCTGGAAAATCGAGCTCTTGCTCCGCGATTTGGCTCTTAAGGCGGATAATCTGTGACCAATTGAGGTAATAAGTTTTCAAGCTTTCTTGATAACTTGCTTGAGAGGAAATGTCGCTTAATTGGCAAAGAACTTGATCTTTTTGAACAACATCGCCCTCTTTCACAAAGATTTTTTCGATAACACCACCCTCTAAATGGCTGAGAATCTTTGTTTCACTTTCAGGCTCAATCTTTCCTTGGGCATGTACATATTCATCAATTTCAAACATGGTTGACCAAATGACAAAAATAATAAAGAGGGTCAAGATGGTATAGAAAATGGCTTTGGTTGTAACCTTGATCGTACTTAAGTGAGCGCCTGCTACTGGGTTTAGCCATGCATGCTCTGGTTTTTCAGCTATGCCTTTGTAAAAGAATTTCGTAAGGCTCGCGAGTTTAAGAAAGGGCCATTTTAGGGCAGGTATCAGATAATATTGTATACTATCAAGCACAATGCGAAAGAGGATGTAAATGAAACTTGAGCCTTCCTTCTTCATGGGGTAACCCCATTGCCGGAAGGAGGATTCATTGTTTTTGGTGATAAGAATGTCCGTGGTGGTGGCGTTGACGAGGATTCGGGTGGAACGGGTGTTGATGACGTTGGGGTTCCAGGGGGACTATTGAGCTTAATTTGTTCCAAGAATCCATCTTTTGTTCCAAAATATTTTACCTGTCCGTCATCCAGCAGAAGTACCTTATTGGCTAAGGATAGGAGTTTCGGATTATGGCTGATAACGATAAATGTCTTATCTTCGATCAATTTTATAAAATGTGACAGAAACCAATGTTCGGATTGTTGGTCCATCATGGTGGTTGGTTCATCAAAGATTAGAAATGGTGGATTATGAAGAATCGCTCTTGCAATGCCAAGGGTTTGCTTTTGACCACCTGAAAGGAAACGTCCTCCTTCACCTACTTGCATGTTGATTCCTTGTGGGTGATGCTGGATGAAATTGATAGCCCCTGATTGTACAATGGCATTTTCAATTTCCTTATTTGTAAAGTTCCCTTCTCCTAAGAGAATATTTTCCAATACAGTGCCTGCAAATAAGTAGATATCTTGAGACACATAGCCAATTTGAGATCTCAAGTCTGCCGGATCAATTTGACGGCTGTCAATATTATCCATGAGAATGCTCCCCGACGCGGGGCTATAAAACCCTAAAATAAGCTTTTCAATTGTGGTTTTTCCAGATCCAATTTTGCCTAATACGGCTAGCTTATCCTTTGGCTGGATATGGAAAGAGACATTATGCAAAGCTTCAATAGTTTGCCCTGGGTAGGTAAATGAAACATTTTTAAAGGTGACGTAGCCTTCGAACTCGTGCTTTGGAAAATAATTACGGTCTGATGTGCGTTCCATTTCCATATTCATGATTTGATCAATTGTTTTATATGCCAGGAGAACCTGATTCAGACGCATTAAATGGGAAATTCCTTGAGAAAATGGTGCAATTGCACGCGTTCCTAAAATAGAGCAAGCGATAAGTCCTCCCATGGTCAGACTTTGTGTTGAAATTAAATACACTCCTATAATGACAAAAATCACATAATTCAAATTGGTGACCATTTGAGTCAAATTGATTGCGAGAGATGAAAAGAAATTGCTGTGTTTATAATGGGTTGCGTGGTGATCGCTCAAATTCTCCCAGTATTTTTGTGTTTTCCCTTCGGCGCCAAAGGATTTGATGGTTTCGAGCCCTAAAATTGTCTCAATCAGAAAACCACTTTTGCGATTCGAAGTCTTAAAACTTTGTTCGGAGTGTTGGTAGACCATTTGTTGCATCATCCAACTTGACAATAGGGTGATGAGAATAAAGACGATACAGGCAATGAGGAACCATTGTCCCCCAATGTAAGTAATGAGAGCCAGAAACAGACAAGCAAAAGGAATGTCGATCAGGGACAAAAGTGTGACGGATGAAAAGAACTCCCGAATGACTTCGAGTTCTTTCACATGGCTGGCCAAGGCACCTGCAGATAAGGTGCGGTCGGAAATTTGCATCCCTAAGATCTTCTCTAACAAGGCGCTAGACAAGACAATATCCGCATTTTTACTCGCCGTATCCACAAAATGACCCTTGATAACTTTCAAAATAAAGTCGAAAAAGAGGACAACCAATATGCCTATAGATAAAACCCACAGCGTAGAAAAAGTATTGTTGGGAACCACACGGTCATAGACGTTCATGGAATAGAGAGGAACCAGCAGACCAAAGACGTTGGTCAAAAGAGATGCGACCATAACTTGGTAGTAGAAGGGCCTTAATTTGTAAAGCGTTCCCCAGAGCCAATGCTGACTTAACGGACCTTCCTTCTTATTATTCAGCTCTTGCATGGAAGGTTTGAAAAAGATGCAAAAGCCAGCGTAGGACTTGGTGATTTCTTCCCGAGGGACCAGTACACCGAGCACTTCTTCTTCTGTGGCTACCCAGAATCCATCTTCGGAAACCTTCTCTACATAGCAAGCCCGACCATCTGTCATGATGAGTACACAAGGGGTGTAGTCATTGGTAATTTCGTTCAAGCTCTTCTTGAATATTTTGCCATTGAGGTGAAGACGCTTCAGTGCTCTGATGAACAGAAGAGGGGTAACTCTTCCTTCTTCTAAAGGAAGACCAGTTGTCAAACTCCTTAGGGAATGGGGCCTCCCCTGTCTTTTGGCAAGGTGAGATAAACAGGCGAGAAGGTCCCATTTTAAAATCTCGTCAAATTGCGTCGATTCAGGCGTCATCAATAAGGTTCCACAGAAAATTCTTCAGACCTGTTCCCATCTTATGTTCAAGAGTAAAGAATGTTATTTAAAATTTGATTAATAATCAGGAACGAAAGTGTTGATTTCTGGGGGTGTGAATAAATCATGTGGGCAAAAATTCAGAAATATCCAATAATGGGAAGACGTATCACTGAGATTCTATAGGAGTTGTAGGTTTGTATGTCTAAATCCCTCATCAGCATTGTTGAAGTTGGGCCCCGGGATGGGCTTCAGAATGAAAGTCAAATTTTGTCAGTTGAAAGGCGTGTTCAGTTGATTGATTTGCTTTCCCCTTGTGGTTTTGCAGAAATTGAAGTGGGCAGCTTTGTTTCGCCCAAATGGATTCCTCAAATGGCTGATACGGATTTGGTCTTTCGGCAAATTCATCAAGATCCAAAAACGAGATACTCTACCTTGGTTCCCAATGAGCGAGGCATGACGGACGCTATTGCGGCAGGCGTTCAAAATGTGTCAATCTTTACGGCCGCTTCCGAGGCCTTTAGTCAGAAGAACACAAATTGCTCAATTGAAGAGAGCTATGAGCGATTCGTCCCCGTGATGGATATGGCAAAAGACCAAGGGATTCGCGTTCGGGGATATGTCTCGTGTGCCATCACGTGTCCTTATGAAGGGGATATTGCCCCTCATGCGGTGGCTCGCGTGGCTCAGCGATTGATGGATCTGGGATGTGCCGAGATATCCCTTGGGGACACAATCGGAAAGGGAACTCCAGAGACGATTGCCGCAATGGTTGAGGCAGTGGCTCAAGGTGTTCCTGTTGAAAGGCTTGCCATCCATTGTCATGACACGTATGGCAATGCAGTGAACAATGTTTTGGAAGCTTTGAGGTGCGGAATACGGGTTGTTGATGCAGCTATTCATGGACTGGGAGGTTGTCCTTACGCAACGACAAAACAGGGTGAAAAGGCTAAAGGCAACGTAGCGACTGAAGGGATCGTTGCAGCTCTTGAAGAGAAGGGATATCAAACGACTATTGACCAAGGAGCCTTGAGAAAGGCATCTGAGTTTGTGGGGTTGATCGTTAAAGGGATGGCATAAAATAATATAATCAGTTAGAATCCGTTGTCAGTCACAAGAGAAGGGAAGGTTAAACGATGGATACTATACTTTCAAAAGTCTTCTTGGCCCTCAAACAACGTAGCGTTCAAACAATTCTCACCCTAGCTGTCTATGT
>JAIESE010000029.1 GCA_019746225.1 Alphaproteobacteria bacterium
GTCTTTCCATGGTCAACGTGACCAATCGTTCCTATGTTACAATGCGGCTTGTTCCGCTCAAATTTTGCTTTCGTCATCGTTTTAACCCTGTTACTTTATGCGTCCAACATTAAATTACAAATGGAGCGGGTGAAGGGAATCGAACCCTCATAGCCAGCTTGGAAGGCTGGAGCTTTACCACTAAGCTACACCCGCATACATGGTGGAAGGGGTAGGATTCGAACCTACGTAGACTAACGTCGGCA
Source organism: Alphaproteobacteria bacterium (assembly GCA_019746225.1). Taxonomy (NCBI): domain Bacteria; kingdom Pseudomonadati; phylum Pseudomonadota; class Alphaproteobacteria; species Alphaproteobacteria bacterium. The sequence continues at coordinate 246 of JAIESE010000029.1, forward strand.
GATTTACAGTCTGCTGCCTTTAACCACTCGGCCACCCTTCCGGCCTTTACTACTCCTGATCTAGTGGATTTTAGGCATCTCTGTCAACGAAAGAATAATTTATTTTACATATTTCGTCATTTTTTATCCCCTTCTGTCCCCAAGACTTGATAGAATGTATCCCATGAACACAATAAATACAAACAAACAACTACAAGAGTTCTGTCACCCTCTTTTATCCTCTGAAACGCCTTTATCTATTGGCGTTGATACAGAATTTATAAGAGAGCGCACTTACTGGCCAAAGCTTTGCCTCATTCAAATCACAAGTTCATTTATAGGCCCAGAAGCGGCAGTCCTCATTGATCCATTAGCTAATATTGACTTGAAACCTTTTCAAGCTCTCTTAAGCGCTCCTCATATTACAAAAGTAATTCACTCAGCGCGTCAAGATATAGAAATATTTTGGCATGAGTGGCAGACATTGCCAAAACCTTTTTTTGATACACAAGTCGCCTCCATGGTCTGCGGGCTTGGAGAGGGCATAGGATATGGCGGCCTCGTCAAATTGCTCTTTGATTGTGATCTTGAAAAGGAATCGCAATACACCGATTGGACGCGCCGTCCTTTGACCGAAAAGCAGCTCATCTATGCTCAAGCAGATGTGACTCACCTTCTTCCCGCCTTCAAGCTCTTATCCCAAAAACTGACCGAGCTGAATCGATGGGAGTGGATGAAAGATGATTTATCGATCCTTCTTAACCCCCAAACCTATGCGGTCGACCCTCAACAGGCATGGCTGCGTATCCATACCCATCGTCAAAAGCCTCAAAACCTCGCCGTCCTCCAAGACATATGTGCCTGGAGAGAAATAAATGCCATTCAGTTAAATGTGAACCGGGGACGTCTCTTACGCGATGAGTGCATTTTGAAAATTGGCTTGATGTTGCCAAAAACAGTCGATGAACTTAAAGAGATTGCTGATTCAAAATCCTTATCCTCAGATTTAGCCCAAGAACTATTTGCCCTTTATCAAGCATCCATATCAAAACCAAAGGACCTTTGGCCAGAAGCGCCAAAAAAGCATGTGTTATCCACTATCACTCGACAACGTCTTGATACTTTACGAGAAAAGCTGAATGAGGTTACCCAAACGCTCAACGTCCCTGCTCGCCTGATTGCTCCCAAACACGACCTGATCGCTTTGGCTGAAGGTCATCTCGAGGGTAACCGGATTATGACCGGCTGGCGCCACGATGTTTTTGGACATTTGGTGGAACAGATTTTGCTCGATACTAAATAAATATAGAAAACGCTCTTAATAGGATCACTTCGTTCCCGCGTGACAACCACTCAAAAAGATGATATTTACTATTTCTATCAATAGTTTTATCAATTTTTAAGGATTTGTTATGAGCAATAATAAAGAAATCGTGGTAAAGAGTTATTTTCCAAAATGGGCATCCTTCACAAAAACGCTTACCTATCTGTTTATTGCGTGTTTTTTCCTAGAAGTAATAACCCTCATTTCCGATTTCATGGAATTGAACGTCTTGAATCAGTTACGAGATGGATTATTTGAAACTGAAGAAATTGCAACACAAGCATCCGAGGCAAGTGATGATCGTCAGGGGATTATTGCCCTTTTCTACTTGCCGATATATTTTCTGTCTCTTGTCCTATTCTTCGTGTACGTTTACAGGTCAAACCACAATAGCCGCTATCTTGGGGCGAAGGACCTGAGACAATCTCCAGCTTGGGCCGTCATTTGGGCATTTATTCCGATCATGAACATATGGAAGTTTTATCAGGCCATAAAAGAAATTTGGCAATCGAGCATTGACCCTTTAAACTGGAGGCAAGTAGAAATCCCTTCTCTCCTTCCTGTGTGGTGGATTGTGTACTTGGTTTCAAACTCAATCGCCATGCGATCCTTCCTCTATTCCCTTCGGCAAGAAACCGTTGAAAATTTAATCATTTCAACGAAATTGTCGATTGCAACGGAGATCATTGAGCTTCCCCTCCTCCTCATGAGCATCATACTGATCCGAAAGATTACGAAAGCTCAAGTTGAGAGCTATCAAAAGCTGCAATTGAGCTGACAGTCGGGATTTTGAAGAAATTGGCAACACGAATTCAATAAAGTTCCCTCCTACCTCTCTCATCAACACCCCCATTGTTGATCCTTTCATTTTATGCCATGCTTTTTATGTGCCTTAATTTATGTATGAGGATTTAACATGGAACTCACCATTGCAACCAGTATTGCGGGTAGTCTGTTTGTTTACCTACTGTTCATGCTTCTATCAGCGGAGAATTTATAATCCATGCCCGCTGCTTCAGAATGGATTACTTTACTTCAAATTCCCCTGGTCTTAGGGATGGTGTGGGCTTTAAGCCGCCCTTTAAGCACCTACATGACGCGCGTCGCCTTAAGACAACCCACGGCCTTAGATGCCATATTCTCTCCCGTCGCCAAACAGTTCTATAAGGGCATTGGCATTAACCCAACAACGGAACAGCGCTGGCAAACATATGCGCTTGCCGCCATCAACTTGAACTTGATGGGTATGCTTTTCCTAATCATCCTTCAAATGACTCAAGGCGTTTTTTCATCAATAGGAGGCGTGGGATTTGTTCAAGCTTTGAATACAGCCATCAGCTTTGTGACAAATACGAACTGGCAAAGCTACACGCCTGAGACAAGTTTAAGTAATTATGTTCAAACCATTGGCCTCAATGTCCAAATGTTCCTGAGTGCAGGAACGGGGATGGCTGTTGCGCTGGCAGTAACGCGCGCCTTTACCCTTTATAAGTCTCCCGAAAAGGGGAATGGGATCAAAGCAAATGGCATGAAGACCATTGGAAACTTTTGGGTGGACTGCACCCGAATGACATTGTGGGTTTTGCTGCCCCTCTCCTTCATTCTTTCGCTCATTTTTATTGGTCTTGGCTTTTCCCAAACCTTCCTTGAGGCCATCGCAAGTCAAGAAGCCATTAAGCTTTTGGGAACAAATGGGGGAGGATTCTTTAATGCAAACTCCGCTCACCCCTTAGAAAATCCATCGGCGTTTTGTAACCTCGTTGAAGTAGGGGCCATGTTGCTGATCGCCTTTAGTTTTCCAAAGACTTTTGGTCAAATGGTTGATGACCCTCGTCAAGGATCTGCTCTGTTCAAAGCCATGATCATTATGTTCTTGGCAGCCCTTGGGTTGGCTTTGCTTGCGCAATGGCAGACCCTTCAAGCTTTAGGCCCAACTCTTGAGGGCATGGAGACTCGCTTTGGCTGGGTCGGGACGATTCTGTTCAATGTAACGTCAACGACAACAGGGACAGGGGCTGTAACTGCCGCCCTCTCCAGCCTACCTCCGCTTACGGGTATGGAGCTTCTTGCCAACATTTTATCGGGAGCGGTAATCTTTGGCGGTGTTGGGTGTGGGCTCTACTTGATGATTATTTATGCCATTCTCACTGTATTTTTAGCGGGTTTAATGGTGGGGCGCACCCCTGAATATTTAGGCAAAAAAATCGAATCCTTTGAAATGAAAATGGTTGTCCTTGCCATCATGATCCCCGCCTTTGCTGTTTTGGCTTTCACTGCAATCGCCGCTGTTTATGCACCTCAAGCCGCGCTAAATCCTGGCCCCCATGGGCTGACAGAATTATTGTATGCTTTCTCCTCAACTTCCTACAACAATGGCAGTAGTTTTGCTGGTCTTAAGGCTGATATGACCTTCTATCAACTTACAACAGCCCTTGCCATGGCGGTGGGAAGATATGCGCCCCTCATTGCTGTTTTGGCTCTTGCCGGAAACCTTATTCAAAAACCCAAGATACCCACCACATCCGCAACCTTTCCAACAACGGGGGGTCTTTTCGTTGGTTTACTCATTTCGGTTGTTCTCCTTTCGAGCCTTCTCATATTTTTCCCCGTCTTATCTCTTGGTCCCATAGCTGAACAGGTATCCCCATGGCACATCCCACCCCTATGAAGCATTCCCTCAAGGCTGTATCCTTATGGACTCCAGCTTTTTTGGCCCGCACGGTGGCTCTTTCTTTTCAGAAGTTGGCGCCCTGGCAATTGTGGCGCAACCCCATTATCTTTATCGTTGAAATCGCTGCTCTCTATACGACTTTCGCCTGCTTTGTCCAACCAAATGACGCCTCCGTCAATTTCACAGTTCAAATTTCGATATGGTTGTGGATAACAGCTTTGTTTGCAACATTCTCAGAAGCCATTGCAGAAGGCCGCGGAAAAGCCCAAACGGAAAACCTCAAAGCCACTCGCGCCCAAATTATGGCCAAACGCTGGACCGGAAAGACATATGAGACAATAGCATCAAGTCAACTGATCTTTGGAGATATCGTACTTGTCGAAGCCAATGATATTATCCCTAGTGATGGAGATGTCATCGAAGGAATCGCTTCCGTAGATGAGTCGGCGATTACCGGTGAATCTGCACCAGTGATTCGAGAAAGTGGGGGAGATCGAAGTGCCGTAACCGGAGGCACAAAGGTTTTATCCGATTGGATTCGTATTAAGATCACTGCTGCGCAAGGACAAACGGCTCTTGATAAAATGATTGCCATGGTTGAAGGGAGTGTTCGTCAAAAAACACCCAATGAGATTGCTTTAACAATTCTTCTCCTGGCTATGACACTCATTTTCCTCGTCGTTGTTGTCAGCATATATCCTCTTGCTCTCTTTTCAAAAAAGGACCCCGTTGATATTGTTATTCTCGTTGCTCTCCTAATCTCTCTTATTCCAACCACCATTGGGGGGCTTTTATCTGCAATTGGAATTGCTGGAATGAATCGGTTGCTGAAATTAAATGTATTAGCCAACTCTGGTCGTGCGGTTGAAGCTGCTGGTGATGTTGATGTCATGATGTTTGATAAGACAGGGACTGTAACAATTGGCAATCGTTGCGCCGTCGAGTTCATTCCCATGCCAGGAATTGACATGACAAATCTTGTAGATGCCGTCGGCCTTGCTTCTTTAGCTGACGAAACACCAGAAGGGCGCTCCATTGTTCAACTGGCCAAAGAACGCTATTCATGGACACCGCCTGCTTCCATGCAAGAATATGAATCAATCATTTTTACAGCGCATACACGGATGAGTGGTATCCGCCATAAAACATCCGAGATTCGCAAAGGCGCAACAGACGCCGTTCTCCATTACATGGGTGAGGTGATGGGGGAGCCACTATCCCCGCCTGAGGAGTTTACCAAAGAAGTTCACAAGATCTCAGCATCAGGAGGAACCCCTTTTGCTATTATGTCTGCTGAAGGATCAAAAGCCACCCTTCTTGGCTTGATTCACCTTAAAGATGTCATCAAACCAGGATTAAAAATGCGTTTTGCTCTCCTTAAGCGTATTGGTATTCGCACGGTCATGATCACTGGGGACAACCCTGTTACAGCCCGCGCCATAGCAGCAGAGGCCGGCATTGATGATGTTATTGCACAAGCCACCCCTGAAGCGAAATTAAACTATATCCGCCAAGTTCAAAGAGAGGGTCATTTAATCGCCATGTGCGGAGATGGCAGCAATGATGCTCCCGCCTTGTCACAAGCCGATGTGGCCATAGCCATGAACACAGGCACGCAAGCCGCAAAAGAAGCTGGCAACATGATTGATCTTGACTCAGATCCCACAAAGATTATCAATGTGGTTGCTGTTGGCAAGCAAATGCTCATTACGCGAGGCTCCTTGACAACCTTTAGCATCGCCAATGATGTAGCTAAATACTTTGCCATCATCCCTGCTCTTTTTGTCAGCATGTATCCTGGATTAGAGATCTTGAACATCATGAACTTATGCACCCCAAAATCTGCCATCCTATCCGCTGTCATATTTAATGCCCTCATTCTGGTTGGACTATTGCCTTTAGCGTTACGAGGCGTCAAATTCCGCCCGGCGAGTGCGGCAGACATTTTGCGCTCTAACTTGTTGATCTATGGGATTGGGGGGATTATAGCCCCCTTTATCGGCATCAAAATCATTGATATGGTGATTTGCTTTTTGAAGGTGATATAACTGATGAAAAGACAACTTAAAATTAGCTTTTGGTTCACCTTTTACGCCACAGCTTGCCTTGGAGTTGTCTATCCCATGGTGGTGACTGGGGCTGGTCTCGTCATACCTTCAACGACTCAGGTAAAGCTCCTTGAACACCCAATACAAACTGACGAATTCTTTCACGGGCGACCCTCCATGAGCGGTGGACCCTACTCGGGAGCCTCAAACTTGAGCCTAACTAACCCTGAGCTTTGGAAGCAAGTCGAACGCCGCTTGAAAGAGCATTCTAAATATATGCTCAAAGGAATGCACGTGCCTCGCGACCTTCTCTTTGCCTCTGGCAGTGGATATGATCCTGACATCTCCCTTCCTGCAGCCTTGCATCAGCTCCCAGGTATCGACAAAGCACGTCCTATGAACATGCAGTACCTGAGTGAACTTGTGGATCAACATGTCCAACCAAGACTTCTTGGATTCATTGGAACGACGGAGATTAATGTTATTAAGTTAAATGAGAGTCTTGAGAAGAGATGTCACGTTGCTGCAGCTCATAATGAGACCGGGCAATTTCGTATAAAGACTAAATCTAAAAGCTGATTATGAAATTCAACTTTCATTAAATGTTTGACATTTATTTACTATTTTTATATAAACAATAATCCCCTTTGGCATCATTCTATACTTGGACCTTATACACATATGAAAAAACAATGTATTTCTTTTAACATCTCTACGTTTTTGTTTTTAACTTGCTTGTCCTTTGCAGCCTCTTCTATGCAGGAGAGCCAAACAGATCCCTATAAATTATATGGTGGTGAAGCAGGCAATGTCATTTTTCAAAGAGAATCCATCAAGGTCGTAGACATGGCGGCTCAACAAATTGACGCTTTGGTTAGTCATTGCTTCAAAAAATCCATAAGATTAAAGAACTTGTACGTACACTTTCTTGTTGGAAAAGACATGAAGGGGGGTCTTGCCGCTCAAAGGAAAAAAATTGCACAAGATACCAAAACAGAAGATTGTGAGCTCTTTGGAAAACCCAGATTTGGCACATGCTTGAAGAAGGGCGAGGTCCAACTTCACGTAACCCCTATACACAACGATGACAAGCCAGTCTGGCACAAATCAACGGGTGCATTCTTTCAAGATTGTTTCAAGAATCTGCCACATGAGGTTGCTGAGAAAACAGTTGATCAGGGTAATGGAGAAAAATATGACATCTCTGTTATATTTTATTGTCAATTGTTAGACCAATTAAAAAGGGAAGCTGAAAAGCAAACTAACCCAATCACGATACAAACGTTTCAAGCTGAGATCCTGAATCTTGAACTATTAACAACGAAGTGCTGCCCAGGCCTTGCGGTTCTTGACTTACACCAGGCCCTTTCACAGGGGAATCTCCAAGCATTAAGAATTCAGCTATTTTATAAAAACTGCCCAATCACAACCCTCTATTCATGGGTCCCTGGGGATACATCGAACCAATATCACGGTGTAACAGAGGCCAATTTAAGCCGCATATGCAAAACATCAGGCTTTATGGCGCGTCATGTTGAATATGATACGCCAAATTTTCTGCTAGAAGATGCTGCTGACTATTGGGAAAAGGCTATTTTATGGACAAAGGGCAAGGATCAATTAGAACAACTTAAGGATTTTCTAGCGCGTCATCATTATTTGGATTCTCACGCCATGCCTTTTGATAGAGGTAGCGATGCTGTCAAGATATGGGTCCTCCAATCCATTGTTAAATACCATTCAAATAAGAAGGGTGACAAACTCGAATTGGTGATCGCCGACCGGCCAAACGAGGCAAGTCTCGGTGAGAAAGCAATCATAACACCCACGATAGAGCAATACGTAATGTACTTTAAGAAAAGGGTAACTTTGCGCCCCCTTAAATCTGAATAGGGGCCCTATTCTCTCCTAGGCTTCTTTTTGAATCCGAAATGTTTCGTAAAGAGCAATTGCGGCCGCATTTGAGACGTTTAAAGCGCTAAAGGAGGAAGCCGTAGGTAGGCTCACCGTAAAATCACACAAATCCTTCGTCAGACGGCGCATGCCATCGCCTTCTGCCCCCATAACCAGGGCGATCTTACCTTTCAGGTCGATCTGATCCAGTGTCTTATCTCCTGTTTCAGCAAATCCGACACACCAAAAGCCAATATCCTTCAAATCTTTCAAGGCATGGGCCAAGTTTGTGACCCGAATTATGGGAACGATTTCTAAAGCCCCTGAGCCAGACTTTGCCAAAACGCCAGACTCCGTCGGAGCATTGCGATCCGTCAAGATCAAAGCTTTTGCGCCAAACACTGCAGCAGATCGCAAAATTGCCCCAACGTTGTGAGGATCACTCACTTGATCTAGCACAACAACACACTGATTGGGAGAAGGATCGTTCTCCAATTCATCAATCATCATTGCAGGTAAAGGAGTTACTTGAACAGCGATACCCTGGTGTACGGCTCCCGCAGGCAATAAAGTCTCCAATTGCCTACGATCAACCTGTTTAACCTTAGAACGAGTATCCCTGCGAGCGGCTTCACTGGTTAGAACTTTCCCAAGAATATCTTCGTTGATCACCTGGATAGAAATGATTTGTCGCTTCTGGTTTTCAAGAACCATACGGCAGACGTGTATGCCATAAAGCCAAATATGCGAGGGTGATTTCTGCGGTCTCATTTCTTATTTTTCTTTCTTGTTGCTTTGGCACCTAAATTACAAGCTATCTTTACCTCTCCCACAAGGGGAGAGGTAAAATGCAGCACCTTACAACCGACTACCCCATCCTCACCGAATCCAGGTGAAGAAGCGATTAAAGCGCATGCTCGTCAACCACTTTTGCGGCTCATACCACTTTGCTTCCGTAGAGAACCAAAGGAACTGAGCTGGACCAATGAGCTTTTCAGCTGGAACAAACCCAATAGGACTCATGGCGCGACTATCCCATGAATTATCTCGATTATCTCCGACCATAAAGTAATGTCCAGCTGGGACAACAAACTCCTGGGTGTTATCAAATTGAGCTTCCCCAAAAGGCTTTTCCTTTACAATTCGGTGGGCTACCCCATTAGGCAAAGTTTCAATATACTGAGGAAACACTTTGACTTCTCCAGGCTTTCGCGGGTCAACATACAAGTAATCATCAATACGCTCTACTTTTGCAGAAACACCATTGATATGAAGCAGGCCTTGAATCATTTGAACACGATCACCAGGGACCCCGACGCACCGCTTGATATAGTCATCTGTTGAAGTAGGTTCACCATTGAAAGCGAGCACTTGACCCACGGTGGGTTGACCTTCCCAGATACGCCCTGAAAAGACTTTTGGGTGATACCATGGCAAAGAATAAACGCTATATCCATAGCTAAACTTAGAAGCTACAAAGAAGTCTCCCACTTCTAGAGTAGGATACATAGATGCGCTAGGTACATAAAAGGGCTGAAATAAAAACGTCTGAATAATGATCGCAATCACTAAGGCCCAAAGAAGGCCAAAAAATTCTCTTACTGCTCTGTTCATTTCCTTTTAATCCTTTAATTTAATGATGTGTTATACTCATGATAGCAAAAGCTTGAGCATATGGCCACTCATCTGATACGGTTACATGAATATGGGCTGTATAGCCCTCAGGTGTTAGTCGTTTCAAGTGCTCTCGCGCTGCTCCTGATAATTCCGCGCTCGGCGCACTTTGAAATTCTCTGAATATCTCAATATCTTGCCATGTAATGCCTTTCGTAAGACCCGTTCCTAAGGCTTTGAGAAGGGCTTCTTTCATGGCAAATAATTTAGCATAGCCTTCACTTTGACTGGCTCTTTGACTCATGCGCACCTGTTCTTGGGGCGTAAATACACGGTTGAGAAACCGTGGCCCATAGCGCTTCATCGTCTTTTCAATGCGTCGACAGTCGACCAAATCATTACCAATACCAATGATCATCTCTAATTATTTCTCTCTTTGTGTATAAGCTGCATGAATATGTTAAACACGCTCAACAGAATTGATAATGGGAAGAGCCCGCAAGCTTGCAATAACACTCTTAAGATGCTCTACATCTTTGACTTCAATATCAATTAGCACATCCCAAAAATCCATGGAACGATTGGTCACCTTGATATTCGCAATGTTGGCCCCCTGTTTGCTGATTGTCGTACTAACAGCAGCCAAGCTTCCAGGCTTGTTGAGAAATGTAATTTTTAAACGACCCGCATGACGGTGTTCCTTACTTGCAGAATCCTCCCAGGACAATTCGATAATGCGTTCAGAATCAGAAAAAATACTTAAAACTTCACAATCTTGAGTATGAATCGTAACCCCCTTGCCTGTGGTCACAATGCCAACAATGGTGTCCCCTGGCAAGGGATGACAACACCCCGCATAATGAACCGCCATGCCCTCAATCAATCCCTTGATGGAGACAGCTGTCGTTGGGACCATAGATGGTTTGGACTTACCATGCTTTACCTTGGTAGGATCAACTGACTTTTGTGGTTTTTCAGGAAAAGCAGCCGCATAAACATCGCACACCGTGTGGTTTCCCTCACCAACGGCGACATAAAGATCATCAATAGTAGAATGATCCAGACGTTTAGCTGCTTCCAACAATGTCTTTTCAGATATTGGCTTATTTTCTTTGGGGAAACCTTTTTGAATAATAGAACGCCCCAATTCTAAGAATTGCTCACGTTGTTGCATATGAACAAACCGGCGAATACGTGACCGGGCCTTACCTGTCACAACAAAACGTTCCCATGTTGGTGAAGGAGACTGTGACTTAGATGTTATAATTTCAACTTGATCGCCATTTTGTAAGATTGTGCGCAAAGGCATTTGACGACCATTGATTTTCACACTAACCGTATGATCTCCAACCGCTGAGTGAACCGCATAAGCGAAGTCAATGGGCGTTGCCCCCCTTGGCAAGGAAATCAGATCTCCCTTAGGGGTAAAGCAAAAGACCTGATCTTGAAACATTTCTAATTTTGTATGTTCTAAGAACTCCTCAGGTCCTGAAGCTTGCTCCATGATTTCCAGAAGCCCCCGCAACCAAGCGTACTGACGCCCATCGTGGGAGTCACCTTGTTTATATTGCCAGTGAGCAGCAACACCTAATTCAGCGATGCGGTGCATCTCATGAGTTCGAATTTGAATTTCGATTCGGTGGTTCAAGGGACCAATAACAGTCGTGTGAATTGATTGATAACCATTGGGTTTTGGGGTTGAGATAAAATCCTTAAATCTTCCCGGAACAACAGAATAGTAACTATGGATGATTCCGAGAACGCGGTAGCATTGCTCAACGCTATCGACAGCAATCCGAAAAGCCATAATATCTGAAAGCTGTTCAAAAGCGATGTTCTTAGACTGCATTTTGATCCAGATTGAATAGGGCGTTTTCTCCCGACCAGTGATGCTGCTATCGATCCCTGCTTCGTTCATGACTTCTTTCAATTCGGCCAAGATTTTTTCAACAGGATTTTCCGTGGTCTCATGCAAGAATTTCAAACGACTCATAACGGATTCACGGGCTTCTGAATTCAACTCGGCAAACGCTAAATTCTCCAACTCATCCTTAAAGCTTTGCATTCCCATACGTTCCGATAAAGGAACATAAATATCCATTGTTTCGCGGGCTATGCGGCGTCGTTTTTCAGGCGAAGGGATAAAGTGAAGAGTGCGCATATTGTGCAAGCGATCCGCAAGTTTCACAAGTAAAACGCGAATGTCCGTAGACATTGCCAACACAAGCTTTTGAAAGTTTTCAGCCTGTTGAGTCTTTTCTGACTGCAGCTCAAGGAGGGAGATCTTGGTCACACCGTCAACCAAGTTTGCAATCTCTGGGCCAAACAACGCTTGAATTTCCTCTAAGGTTGCAAGCGTATCTTCTACAGTATCATGAAGTAAGGCTGTTACGATCGAATAGCAATCTAAGTGGAGATCAACAAGGAGCGAAGCAACTTCAAGGGGATGGGAAAAATAGGGATCGCCAGATGCGCGCACCTGGGAGCCATGAGCTTTCATAGAAAATACGTAGGCGCGGTTAAGGAGATCCTCATCTGCACTGGGATCATATGACTTTAGACGTTCAACCAACTCAAATTGACGAATCACGGTATGCCTTTACCAGGGGGTTAAGTTTCAAGCATTCGAAGCCAAGAAATACGATAATTCCTGTCGTCTCAATTCTTGTGCTTGCGTCCCTAAACTATAACTCTGTGTCTTCCTTAATGTCCAAATGACTAGCCGCCTCAGCTTCTTCCATTTGCGAAGAAAGAATATCTTCTTCTTCGTCTTCATCTTTGTCTTCATCTTTGTCGGCGTTCTTCTCTAAAAATCCGTCTGTCAAAGATCCGTGGTCAGCTTGTAGAGCCTTTTCCAACTCCGTATCAAGGTCTTCTGTTTCATCACGAAATCCATGGCGTTGCATGCTCTTGATGAGGTTTTCTCTTAATATTTCCAAGGAAATTGTTTGCTCTGCAATTTCGCGTAAACCCACAACAGGATTCTTGTCCTTGTCTCGATCGACAGTCAAATTTGAACCTGCAGAAATCTCACGTGCTCGACGGGCCGCCAATAAGACCAACTCAAATCGGTTGGGAACAACTTCAACACAATCTTCAACTGTAACGCGTGCCATTCGATAAGGTCTCCTTATAAAGCTGCAAAGAATAAAAAGTACTTAATCCTTACGTTTATCCCTTTTCAAGGGAAAAAGCAACACAAAGGTTGTCATATACCCTTCTCGCTCAAGCAGGAGATATAATACTTAATTTGTCCTAAATAACAAGAAGAGACCTTCTTTATCGGTTGATTCAATCAAAACCCTTGGATTGCCTATTATCTTGACAGACAATAACTCTCTTCGTAGGATGCATCCAACACCATATAACACGAGGTCCAAATCATGTCGAACCCACCTTATAAACCCGCCGGAATCCCAGGATTATTCCCTTACCTCACGGTCAAAGATAGTGAAAAGGCCATTCAGTTTTATGACAAAGCCTTTGGCTTTCGCATATCATCTGAGCCAGATCGCGATGAAAACGGCATTGCTCGACACGTTGAAATGAAATTTGGTCAGGATGTTTCCATCATGTTTGCCCCAGAGGGCGCTTGGGGTTCGCCCCGTAAGACACCTGCTTCTCTTGGAGCGATGCCCTCTCTTCAACTCTACGTCTACTGTGAGGATGTGGATGCTTTATACACCCGCGCAACTGCCAATGGGGCAACGTCAGTTATGGCACCCATGGATGGATTTTGGGGAGATCGTTTTTGCACACTCTTAGACCCAGATGGTCATGAATGGATGTTTGCAACAAACTTAGGCAAACATAAAGGTGATCTATAAGGAAGCTTGAAAGTTTCCGTCAGCCCAATATTTACCATTCGTTAACTCTTTTATCGTCATTATTCATATAGAAACACCTATATGATGTATGGAGAAAAGAATGCTTAAGAATACCCTTAATTCATTCGGAACGGTTGCCAAAGCCTTTCATTGGATCATGGCCATAGCCATTATTGGCATGTTAACCGTAGGCTTCATCATGGCCGATATGGACCCCTCACCTTCTAAATGGACGCTATACACCTTACACAAATCAACAGGTGTTGTGATCTTGACCCTGGTCATCTTACGCCTCACTTGGCGCCTTCGAGGCCCCGTCCCCCAACTTCCCAGCACGTTACGACCCATTCACCATCATTTTGCTAAGTTGAGCCCGATTGCCTTGTACTCTTTGATGTTCTTGATGCCCTTGAGTGGTTTTATCTTAAGCCAGACAGGCGGCCACCCCATCTCATTTTATGGCTTATTTACCTTGCCGACAATTCTGCCGAAAAATCTCGACCTTTCCATGTTTGCGGGCACGATTCACACCTATGGTGGCTACGCATTTGTTGGCGTATTAGGCTTGCATCTCAGCGCAGGCTTATTCCATCATTTTATATTAAAAAACAATGTCCTAACTAGAATGCTCCCCAATTGGTTTCATCGTCGGTAAAGGACTCCACAATTGTTTGACCTTTCATCAATAAAACTCAGTCCGTTTGGAAGATTTCGACAGAATCAGCTTCACGATTCCTGGTATTGTAAGGCCATATCTGATTGTACGGATGGTACATGGGATTGGGATTTTACCAAACAACTGTTTACGATTTCACCAAAACTACGGGAGCTACTAGGCTATGAAGAAGCAGAACTTGTCGGGCTTTCCCCAGGCTGGTGGTTAGAACAAATTCACCCCGAAGATCAAGTTGAAATACAAAAGCAATTAGAAGAAGCCTCTAGATCTAATTCTGACTTCATATATTTTGAAACATTTCGATTCCTATGCAAGGGGGGACCCTATATTTGGCTTGAGAATCATGCGAAAATCTTACGCAACAAAAATGGTACCATCAATCGAATGACAGGTGTCGTCATTAACACGACAGCATACAAATTGATTCAAAGCCAATTCCGCTCGATCATTACAGAACAACAAAAGGAAGCAGAGAATCGATTACGCTTCTTATCAACATTGAGCCATGAATTTCGCTCACCCTTAAGTGGCATCATCGGGATGTCGACTTTATTGAATGAGACATCTCTGTCTCAAGAGCAACGTCATTTCACTGACAACATCTCGAATTCTACAGAAATGCTACTCTCCCTGGTTAATGATATTTTAGATGTCACAAAACTTAATTCTGGGAAATTTAAATTTGAGAATATTCGGTATTCCCCAATCGAAGTCATAAAGAAATCATCCGAACTTATTCGTCCCGGCCTTCTTAAAAAGGATCTTGAATATAATACGATTATTGATGAAGATGTGCCTGAATGTTTGATTGGCGATCCAACACGCCTACAGCAAATTCTTGTGAATCTCCTCACCAACGCATCGAAATTTACATCTAAGGGTGGGATTACTCTCCTCGTACGAGTCGATAAAACTCAAAATAAGCAGAATCTCTATTTTGAAATATCAGACACAGGAATGGGGATTTCTCCTGAGGACCAAATAACCCTGTTTGAAGATTACAGTCAAGCGAATCGGTCTATTTCCCGCATTTACGGGGGGACGGGCCTGGGACTTTCCATTTGCAAAGAATTGGTGCACCTCATGGGAGGAGATATTGGAGTAACAAGCGAGCTTGATTTAGGTAGTACCTTTTGGTTTTCATTTCCCATAGGAAACCAAGACTGTCTTCTTGATGGGACGACCCCATGCTCTATTAACCCCGCAAATTCCCCCTTGTCAATTCTCCTCGTGGAAGATGATCCCATTAGCCAAGAGGTCATGGAAGGTTTATTAACCCTGTTAGGGAAGCAGGTCACGATTGCATCTAACGGTGAAGAGGCCGTTCGTTTGTTCGCCTCAAAGAACTTTGATCTTATCTTCATGGATCTTAATCTGCCGATTTTAGATGGTCTGCAAGCTGCTCAGCTCATACGAGACCTCCCCAACGGAAATATCCCTATTATTGCTGTAACCGCTAACACCTTTGGAGGAAATGAACAGACCTGCCAAGAGCATGGCATCAACCTTGTTTTAAATAAGCCGATCACAAAGACCATACTTGAGGAGGTTCTAAACACCTATCATCGACCAGCTATTTTCCAAAATGATATCGAAACGGATAAAAAGCAGCAGGTGTCACGTCCCTCAACAATTGACCAGAAAACACTAAAGTCACTCATTAAGGATCTTGGAGCTGAAAAAGTTACTCAGCTCCTCACAATTTATCGCAACGATGCTTTGAGCCTCGTTAATCAGATTAAGAACTCTCCAAATGACAGTAAAGACACTGCCCACAAGCTGGCTGGGATGTCGGATAATTTAGGCATTTGCCTGGTTGGAAAAACAGCCCGGGATATTATGGGAGCAACACAAAATGCCCCTGAGAAGCTTCCAATATTAATTCAAGATCTTGAAAGTCAATTTAATAGCTCTCTTTGTGAAATTCACGATGTTGTCTTTTCCTCTAGAGTCGGAGAACATAATTCAGGTTCTTCATAAATGATAGAAGAATATATTATAAATTCCCCTTCCCCAAAATTACTTTTTCTAAACTGTTCCTATACACAAACAACAAATAGAGCAAAATATACAATTCTGATTCTTGAAATTAAATTAAATCCATGATACTCTTGAAAAATCACAAAAGCATTTCCATATATGTTCTTGAGTGACCTTATGATCTTAATTTGAGTTATGTTGATGAAATTTCACCATATTTTATTAGCCGTCTTTGTTGCAGCCCTTTGGGGCTTCAATTTTATTGCTGTTAAGACGGGTTTGAGCGAAATGCCGCCGTTTCTTTATTGCTCGGCACGTTTTGTGATTGCTTGTTTACCCCTTCTCTTTTTGATCAAGAAGCCCGCTGTTTCTTGGGCGATCATCATTGGGATCGGTCTCTCTCAAGGTATTGCAAAATTTGGATTTATGTTTTTGGGACTTCACCTAGGTATGTCCGCTGGCCTTGCATCCCTCGTGCTTCAAAGCCAAGCATTCTTCACGATCGTACTGTCCCTTCTCATTTTGTCAGACAAAATTCGAACCAACCAGATCGTTGGTATGCTCATATCATTTGTTGGTATTGCTGTGATTGGCACAAACCTTCATGAAAGCGGTACATTCATTGGTTTTCTCCTTATTGTTGCTGCAGCTATTTCCTGGGCATATTGCAACATACTCTTCAAACTAGCTGGCAAAGTGAATATGTTTTCTCTTGTTGTGTGGAGCAGTCTGATCCCCCCCATTCCAATGTTGCTGTTGTCCGTTATTTTTGAAGGACCTCAAGCCATACCACAAACGTTGTCGCAAATGACCTTCCTCGGTTGGTCGTGTCTTGCCTTTACCGCATGTGGATCCACTTGGCTTGGATCAACCTTATGGGGGGTCTTATTACGTAATTATGATGTATCTCTTGTTGCCCCATATTCCTTGCTTATTCCTATTTTTGGGATCTCTTTTGGACATATCCTTCTGGCCGAACAATACACCCCAATAACTTATGGTGCCTGTGGTCTTGTCTTTTTGGGGTTGGTTGTCAACCAGTGGAGAACAAATCTACAGAAACCTGCATTCACAGAAGTTGCTAACACTGCGAAGTCTATCGAAAAAGCAGCGTAAACTCATTTATAGAAGAACTGGCCCAGCTTGCTTGACAGTTGGCGCATCGAACTTTTCAAAGTTTTTCTGAAATTCCTGGATTAATCGAGCAGCATACTGGTCATATTCTTGTGGATTTTCCCATGACCGTCTTGGATCCAAAAGTTTCGCATCGAGACCATGTATACCGTGTGACGCGTCTGGTATCTCAAAATTAAATCCAGGTAATTTCTGATAAAGTGCGTCTTCTAAGTATCCATTGAGGATGGCATGAACAATCGACCGTGTAGTCGGAATAGAAAAACGTTCTCCACCCTTCCCATATGGCCCTCCGGACCAACCTGTATTAACCAAATATACGCCAGCATTAGTGGCCTCAATATGTGCCATCAGAAGGTGGGCATAATCAAGGGGAGGCCTTGGAAAGAATGGCGCTCCAAAGCAAGCACTAAACGTTGGCTTAATTGCAACGTCTGATCCCACTTCCGTACTCCCCACAAGGGCTGTATAACCACTTAAAAAATAGTAGGCTGCCTGTTCTTTGTTCAAACGCGCTACCGGCGGCAAAACACCGTAAAGGTCACAACTCAAAAAAATCAAGTGGTTGGGATGAGCAGCATTCCCGGATTTAACAAACCTGTCAATAAAGGACAACGGATACGCCACCCGCGTATTCTGCGTCAAGGCCGCATCATCATAGCAAGGATCTTTGGTTAGGGGGTCCAGAATCACATTTTCCATGACCGCGCCGTGGCGAATGGCATGCCAGATATCTGGTTCGTTTTTCTTTGATAGATTGATACACTTTGCATAGCATCCCCCCTCAAAATTAAAAACCCCTTGGGGAGACCATCCATGTTCATCATCGCCTATTAAAAACCGCTCATGATCTGTTGATAGTGTTGTTTTTCCTGTTCCAGACAACCCGAAGAACAAGGCCACATCGCCTTCAGCTCCTTGATTAGCGGCGCAATGCATCGGTAATACTTGTTGCTCTGGCATGAGGAAGTTCATGACCGTGAACATCCCCTTCTTAATTTCGCCCGCATAGTGGGTTCCACAGATGAGAAGGCGACGCTTGGTGAAATTTAAAATAACAGCGGCATCGCTATTGACCCCATCTCGAGCTGGTTCGGATTGAAAATTCGGTGCACACAACACCGTCCATGGTAAAGTTTGGGGCGTTCTCAGCTCCTGATCACAAATAAATAAATTCTTGGCAACCAACCCGTGCCAAGCTAACTCACATGTGAGTTGAAGGGGGATCTGATAAGTAGTATCTGCCCCTACGCAGTGTTGAGATACGAACAAGGCATCCTTCGTATTAAGGTAAGCTTCCACACGGTCCCATAGCGAATCAAAACACTGTACCGTAACAGGCTGATTGATGAGGCCCCAATCCACTGTCCTTTCAGTTAAATCATCTTTGACAATGAAACGATCCTTTGGTGACCGTCCTGTTCGAGATCCCGTTTCAACGGCAAGTGCTCCGTTGCTCGATACCACCCCTTCCCCTCTGGATATCGCCATTTTTAAAAGGGCATCCTGGGAAAGATTTTCATAGA
Organism: Alphaproteobacteria bacterium; assembly: GCA_019746225.1. Taxonomy (NCBI): domain Bacteria; kingdom Pseudomonadati; phylum Pseudomonadota; class Alphaproteobacteria; species Alphaproteobacteria bacterium. Next base: position 18,918 of record JAIESE010000029.1, read on the forward strand.
TTTGTGGGGTTGCAGATTTTGTCATTGCGAATCGCTTTCATTCATCCGATCTCTCTCTAATTGGGACATGGGTAAGGTAAAGAGGTCAATGAATATTATTGATGATTATAGATAAAATGTGCGACTCAAAGTCGCTAGTTCTATGTTTCATAAAGAAAGATCACCTTCAAACCATATGACTTTTTGTCGGTCCGTGTGACCAGAAATGATATAGAAGCTTGATTTTGGAAGATGAAATGTTTTGGAAAGCAGCGCAATCAGGGCTTTGTTCGCCTTATTATCTTCAGGCACGGCCGTTACATATATTTTGAGGTAAGCTTGCCCTTGCGTATCAAAAGAAATGTCCCCAATTTTTGTATGGGAAGCTTTGGGTGTTAAACGAACGTTAAATTCCCAACCCTCCTTTTTATTTGGTCCCTTTGCTGACCTTCGAAGTACTTGAGAGAAATCAATCATACTCTTAGGCCTTTTTGTTTCTATCCAACCTAACCACTCTTTATAAAAAAAGCGAGGACCCTAAGGTCCCCGCTTCATAATTTTTCCAGTGAAAGAAAAAGAATTTATTTCTTTTCTTCTGACTTTGGAGTTTCAGCTGCTACTGCCTTATCATCAGCTGAACCAGCTTTTGCTGCATTACCGGCTTCACCACCAGCTGGTGCT
>JAIESE010000030.1 GCA_019746225.1 Alphaproteobacteria bacterium
GCGTGATGTCATAATTGCGTCAATTGGCATCCCACCACGCCCTTCATTAAAATCATACCAAAGCCCTTCTTTACTGCCTTTTAGCGTAACGATAAGACCACCGCTAAAACGCATTTCACGTGAGTTAATTGATTTGGGCTCACCGAATATGGCTTTATAAGTTTCTACGGGCGCTACCATTAATGCTTCATTTATCGCTCTGGCATCAAGATAGGATGTACTTTGACTTATTTTTCGTAGATTCGGGTTAACCTTTGTAGCAGGTTGAGAATGTTCTTTAATTTCGTATTGTTTTCTAATGCTTTTATCAAATGCACTGATTTGTTCAAGCAATGCCTCTTTCCCTTTTAATGCTTCAATAAAGGAACGATCGTTTTTAATGCGCGTTACCTCACAAAATACACTTGACCAGTTACCTTTCCAGGCAGCAATAGCTTTGTCTGTTTTTTGGTTTTCAAGGGTTGGGTATTGATGAATTAGTTTTTTGGCAAGAACATTGATTGAATTGATTTGAGTGCATTTTGCAAGATGACTTTCGGCCTGTTGATTGAATTTATCACAATCTATTCGTTCTAGTTTTAAATGACTTCCTAAGTAAGTTGATTGACGTAGTGAGAAGGCAATTGCATCTCTTTTGGCTGATTGAATGCTTGCAAGCCCTGCATTCGTGCTGTTTGTTTTACGTTCATTAGGCGTCAAATTGTAATGAGCTTTCCAATGCGCGCGCATCTTATGATTGGCCATTTTGTACAGAAGAATCTTTTTATAATCCCCAGCCTCATCCATACTTGCTGTTTGGTAACGTTCTTGTCTTTCTACTACCCGAAGATACTTCCCTAGAATTTTTGAATCGATGTTTGCTTCAACAATAAAAGGATAATAGCCTTTGATGTGTTCTTGGATTTGACGGGCAAGTGTTAATTTCGTTTTAAAATTACTGGTCGATTTAACAAACTGTCCAACGGTTTCTCGATAATGATGTAGCGTACTTTGTTTGCTTAGACTATTGAGATCTATCTTGAAATAAGAGGCTACATCCATAAGGGCTGGGTTATTTATAATTTGGGAAGCCAAGCTGTTTTTAAGCGTCATTAATTGTTGAGTCTTTGAGTCAGGAATCTGAAAAGTTCCCTCTTTTGGTGCTTCACGAAGAGAGCTACTCCATGATGTTCTGATTTCTTGCTGCACTGCTTTGAGCGCTTTAACGGTATCAAATGCGAGTTTTGCCTCGCCACTTAATCCCTGTCTAAATAGACGATCACTTTGTATCCTGGCATCAGAGTGAATAGCCTTCCACAAGGACTCCTGCGATTTACCCTCAATGCTTGCCAAATCGATAATGAAACGATGTGAGAGTTTTGATTCTCGCTTAATCTGATGGGCAAGGAGGGGTTTTTGTTCTTCCGATGCCTTGATGTAATCAAGGACATTCAGATGGACTTGATGAAGGCTTGCGCGTTCTGCAAGCTTCTCAAGCCGAACATAGGCTTTTTCATTTTCTTTTCTTAAATGGTGTTGTGGGACACCAAGACGGTTCACTTCGCCGATAGAGAAATGGGTAAGCCATGGTTGATGACTTTTAAGATCCTTGCTAATAAGAGATGCCTGTTGATAAAGGGTGTTGTATTGTTTTTGCAAACTCTTTTGATTCATGGCCTTGTCATTTTTAGTATCCTTATGGGTTATCGTGTGCTTGATGCTATGAGCAATACGTTCAGACAGATGCACATAGTTTTTTACAGTATTAAAATGATAGCGATCATCACCTTTTAAATTTGCACAAAGTTTTGCTGTTTCAAGGAGCAAGGCATCACGTTGATAGGTTTTGTGACTATGAGAAAGTCGGGTAATAGCCAATCTATAGCACGTTTTATTTTTAATAATTTTTGCGGCATGGATGGAGGCTTGTCTTGTATTTGAATGTTGCTTTGCCTCATTGTAGGAAGTGATTTCCCGCTCCATCTCGTTCCATTCGCTTTCACGAATTTGTTTTTTCTCTATGACGCTTTGCAAAGACAGTTCATTGGGCTTTAGGCCTGCTGCATGTTGTTGAAGCACTTTACTATTAACAAACTCAAGAGCCGCGCCTTTTTGTGAATCACGGGTGGTTATGGTTTTCACCAGATTGTCTTTATCATC
>JAIESE010000031.1 GCA_019746225.1 Alphaproteobacteria bacterium
TCTTTAGCAAATTCGTCCAAGCGATCTAACTCAATTGTTGCTGCAGTTTTTTGGGGCAGCTGCTCTTTCACCCAGGATTGTGTTAACAAAGTAGATGTTTTGGTATCTTTTAACATATATTCCAATCGATCACGGGGATAGCTTGGATCCAGCGGTACGTAGGCACCACCAGCCTTCAGGATGCCCATGATACCGATGATCATCTCAAGAGAGCGCTCGCAAGCAATCGCAACTAGAGTGTCAGGTCCAACTCCCTGCTCCCTTAAATAATAGGCTAACTGGTTGGATCGCTCATTGAGTTCTCGATAAGTGAGTTGCTGGCTTTCAAATACAACGGCAATATTCTCTGGTGTCTTTTCTACTTGTTCTTCAAAGAGTTGCTGAAGAGTCTTGTCGCGCGGATAATCATGAGCTGTATTATTCCACTCAACTAAGATCCGCTGCCTTTCCGATGCAGTCAACATTTCATAAGATTGGATAGGCTGGTTTGGGTCGGAGATGATCTCTTTGAGGAGCTTTAAAAAATGTGCAATCAATCGCTGAATGGTGCTCGCTTTGAATAGGTCGCTTGCATACTCGACACTCCCTTCAATGCCAGTGAGCGTCTCTTCTAAGGAGAGTGTTAGGTCAAATTTTGATGTTTTCATGTCAATAGGGATAAGGGTAACATCCAAGTGTTTCAAAGCCAGCTCTTGTTGTCGACTGTTTTGAAAAACAAACATCACCTGAAACAAAGGACTATGAGACAGACTTCTTTGTAGAGACAGAGATTCGACCAGTCGCTCGAAGGGGATATCTTGGTGGGCATAACCTTGTAATGTTCTGCTTTTCACCTGCTCTAAAAGTTCATTAAAACTCATCTGGTCAGTGAGGTTTGCTCTCAAAGCCAATGTATTGATAAAGAAACCCATCACCCCTTCTAACTCTTCTCGTTGACGATTGGCGATAGGAGTTCCAACGACAATGTCATCTTGTCCCGTATATCTCTTTAATAGCAGAAAGAAAGCTGACAATAAGCTCATGAATAAAGTTGTACTTCGCTGCTGGCTCAACGTCTTTAAACTATCAAGAAGCTCTTTTGAAATCTCGAATGAGATCTGTTTTCCACGGTAGCTCTGAATAGCTGGTCGTGGATAATCAAGAGGCAGGGAAATGAGATCTGGCGCTCCTTGTAGACTTTTCACCCAATATTCGAGTTGTGTCTGAGCTTCCTTTTCGCCCTCTTTCAGATACTCTCGTTGCCATAGAGTGTAGTCAGCATACTGAATGGGAAGAGGAGATAAATAATTTTCTAACCCTTCACAAGCAGCCTGATAGAGGATGCCTAGCTCCTTCATGAAGATGGCTATAGACCAAGCGTCAGAGATGATGTGATGCATATTCAGGGCGACCAGATGATCGTTTTCTCCACACTTGAGCAGTTGAACGCGCCATAAAAGTTCTTGACTGAGGTTAAAAGGAGACTCAGCAAATTTGCGAAGAATTTCTTTGATCTGAACTTCATTCCAGGTGGCTTGCATATCGACAATATCTAACTTAAAGTTTGACATTTGAGAAATATTTTGATAGGCAATACCATCTTTTTCTTGAAAAGATGTTCTAAGAATTTCATGGCGCTCAAGGAGATCTTGAAAAGCCTTTTGTAAAGCATCTATATTTAGGTC
>JAIESE010000032.1 GCA_019746225.1 Alphaproteobacteria bacterium
GTTGAGACGGCAGACCTAGAAGCCGTTTTCCCCTGGATAGAGTGGTCATATGCGGAAAATAAGCATCTTATAACGCCCTAAAGTGGCTAAAATTCTTTTGCAATCCCAACCCAAAACTTGTTCTTACCCAAACGAAACTGTTTTCCAGCTTCGTTCGTGTTTGTCCAAAAGAGGTCCTTTGCTGAGGTTGTTTCAGCATTGGCTGAAAGAAGGAGTTCCCCAAAACTTTTTGGCGTAAGGTAAGTCACACCCGCCATATATCGTGCATAAGAAAGGAAACTATAGTTTCGGATCTTCCAATATCCAGCTGTTAATTTGAATTTTAGTCGCTCCTCCGTACAGGGAACCGGAATGGTCAAACTTGCCTCAGTGTAATATGACCATTTTGTATTCGGGGGGTTTTCTCTTCCCCGAGTGGGATCTCTTTCCGCTATATCATTCGCCAAGAATGGGGTCAAACCGGTAACGTTTGTTGGTTGTACTGCCACAAACATCGAAAACCATTTGTAGGCAAATGCGGGAACAAATTCCAACATATTAAATGTATCTCTGTGCTCATTGCTCGCATAACATCCAGGATAGTAGAGACCTTGAACCCTAAAGTTCACTGATAAATCTTTATTAAATTGATGCGCATACCCAACATATGGGCTTAATTCCAAGCTCGATCCATTGGGTGCGGTCGCTGCATCAATGTTTGACCCCCATAGCCCCGCATAAAAACCTTCATCTCTTTCTTGGCTGATCTTCAATTCGCCTTGAATCACCCCTGTGTTTAAGGACTCTGATATCCCACGATAGGAGTAATTTGTAAAGAATCCGACATTCCCATAAAGATCAAAATATTTGTTGGTAGATTCCTTTTTAACTGAATCCGACTTTCCGATAAAGCTACTCCCAGCTTCAACGGCAGCATTCGTATAAGTCGGAATTAAACATATAGTCAAAAACACAAGGGCCTTTAGACGCATCTGCCAATACTCCACTTTAAATTTTGCCCCCAATCCGCAATCGAAGGCAGACTCCACATATTTTTTATGATTTTAAAAAAATTTTACAAAAAATTAATTTAAATTTGCATCTATATTCCAGCAAATCATATTTTATATGCTTTTACAAGTCGTTTTGAAAGATAATTTGGAGTCTCGGAACCCTAGGAACCCCTTGCTTCTCACCCTTGCTACCTATGAGAAATTGCCCCTTTAATCGGGAAAAGATGAACCATTTATTGTTTTTCTTGACAAAATCTGATATACATAGTCCACACTTAACGTTGTAGGTTGATTTTATGATCACTATTTCCCGTAATCGTTTACTGAATGAGTTCACACAACCCCGCCGCCGTCAATTAATTGATGGTGTGGGGAAGACTATTTATGACGGACCGGAGCCCGAGACACACGTTTTGTACTTTAAAGACGAGGTTGCTATTACAAATCAGGTCGTCACCGTCAATGGCAAAGGCATTCTCAACAATCGTATTTCTGAACTCTTAATGTCACGCTTGAATGAATTGGGTATTGATACGCACTACATTCGCACTCTCAATATGCGTGAACAGTTGGTGCATACGACGGAGTCCATGCCGTTTGTTGTAACCCTTCATAACGTTGCCTCAGGAGCCTTTGCAAGACGCCTTGGTTTAGAAGAAGGGATGCCCTTTTCAAAACCTATCCTCGAGTTTTCCTTGCGTTCTGAAGAGCTGGACAATCCAGTGGTTGCAGCCGAACATTTAACAGCACTGGGCTGGAGTCGCTTTGAAGAAATTGACGATATTATCCTCACTTCACAGAGAATAAATGACTTTATGAGTGGTCAATTTTTAGCCCTCAACATGCGTCTAATCAGCTTCACCCTTGATTTTGGTCGCTTCTATGGCACAGACCAGATGGATTCACAAATTATGATTACGGACGACTTATGTCCTGATACCTGTAACATTCTAGACCTGACCACCGGTATGCGCCTAGATCGTCAAGGTATTGAAGATAACCCTGCTCATGCAGAAGGCATTTACCAAGAAGTTGCCCGTCGTTTCGGTGTCCTCAGCTTAGAAGCCCCAGAAAACAATCAACCTGGCCCATCTCAAGATATTTTTGTTCAAAAGAAGCCCCTTAAGAAAAAGAGTCTTAAGCAGAGAAAAAAACCCCATGGCCATAACAGCCTCTGAAATCAAGAAATTCATACAAGCTGCGATTCCCGATGCCACATTAACGATCGAGGATTTAGCGGGGGATGGGGACCACTATGCCGTCCACGTGATCTCACCAGCATTTGCCTCCAAAAGTCGCATACAACAACACCAAATGGTTTATGAAGCATTGGGAGGGCGCGTTGGAGAACAGCTTCACGCCTTATCTATAAAAACATCTGTACCCCCTGTAACACCGTCCCTAACTATTGTAGAAAGTGAGTCCTAAATCATGGCCGATCAAGCCACCCTCGATCTAATCCAAGCCTATATTACTGAAAACTCTGTTGTTCTCTATATGAAGGGCACCGCAGAAATGCCGCAATGTGGCTTTTCTTCCATTGTCGTACAACTCCTCACAGAGCTTGAGGTACCTTTCAAAATCGTCAATGTGTTGAATGACCCCAATATCCGCAACGGCATTAAAAAATTCAGCAACTGGCCAACCATTCCACAATTGTATATCATGGGTGAGTTTGTTGGTGGTTGTGATATTGTGAAAGAAATGTACCAAAATGGGGAATTACAAGCCCTCTTAAAGAGCAAACAAATCCTCGCCGCTTGAAAGGGACATTGAACAGTATTTAAATCCCCTACAACACAAATGTGAAGTCATTTACCAGCATGCCGGGGGCCTTAAGGATGCCGAGCTCCCGCTCATAATAAGTTCCCGTTTTTGGGGAATTTTCTGCTTTGTTTGTAAATCCGACCAATCCTGGACCCCAAAAGTGATACAAGGATTCGTCAAACCGCAAATCCTTGACCGGTGCCACGATCTTACCACCTTCCACCCAAAAACACCCAAAACGGGTCATTCCGGTCAGACTCCCCTGCTGGATATCACTCCAATTCAAATAATGTAAATCGGAAACATACAGACCCGTATCCAAGGCCTCCAATTCTTTATCAGAAGCAAGATGGCCGGGTAAAATTTCTGGGCTGCGCAAACTTTCGCCGGAAGCAGCAAAGTTGGACTCTAAACCATATTCTGTAGCAGACCGCGACGAACAGAGCAGATTCCGAAATTGGCCTCCCTCCACAATGGACAAGATCTCAGGAGCGATTTCGCCTCGTTGATTGAAAGGCGGAATTTCGCCGCCCGTAAAATTTTCACGAAGGGTAAAATAAGGAGAGAGAGCACTTTGTCCATCCACGAGCTTCTTTAAAGCACATTGACCATTTTGATAGGCGTCACGACTCGCAACCCCCATGCCCGAAATCGCCTCGAGAAGCGTGGCAACCGCCGATGGACTAAAATAGGTGCGATACTTTTTTCGCTCTAAAGTTCTCAATGGATGACTCAATTGCTCTAGTTGATATAGTTTTTTTTGAATCAGCGCATCAAACACGTTATCCTGCCATTGTCGGCCCCCATAGAGACCTTTCACCGCCTGCTGATTTTGCGTATAAAAGGAAAAATCCAAGGAAAACGTTGAGGTCATAAACCATTGATTCAACCCCTTCGAGTTTGAATTTGCCCGAACACTCTCACCGGCAGCCAATATCCCCACAAAGTCCGTCCCTTGAACTTTTTCCAAAGCGGCATTCACCAAAGAATATCGATCCACCTTTTGGCTGGATTCTTGAAAGAATTGACCCTTTTCCGTTGGCAATTGAAGGAAGGGATCTTCCGGAAGATGCTCAACCTCAAGTCGACACCGCTGAAGGGCCTCTCGACAAACCATAAGATCTGTTTCCGGCTGGAAAGTAAAAGGAACGTTCATCTTCACATTTCTTTTATTTTTGAAATAACTAAGCTCCACAAATCCTTGCTGAACTTCCAGGCTCTGACGCACTTTGGCTTGAGTCATGCGCACAAAAAAGGAATCCTCCGCAGACAGGGAAAGCGCCAATGACTCGCCCTCTTTTATTTCTTGCAGGAGCTTAGTGGAAACGGTGTTCCAAGGGTCTTGAATCATCACGCGCCTCCCCCAAATACTTCTACATCTGTGAATAAACAGGGAGGGGTTGCGTGCCCTACGCGCATCAATTGGTTGGGCTCCCCCTTCCCGCAGTACATACTACCATGAATTTCATAATCCGCATGATCGCCCACCATTTTCAACCCTTTCCAAAAGGGGGTTGTAATGCCCCTATAATTCGGATTTCGAACAGTTTTAGTGAGCTTGCCATTCTCGATCACTTGACCATACTCACAACCAAATTGAAATTTGTTTCGATAATCATCAATCGACCAGGATTTATTGGTTTTCATCAACACGCCCCGCTCGGTCGCGGCAATCATCTCGTCAAGACTTGAGGATCCTGGTTCAATGTTGATATTGGCAATGCGATCGATGGGCGTGCGATTCCACGAATACCCCTTGGCTGAAGAAACGCCAGGAAGCTTTGATCTGCGCTGACTTTCTAGCCCCCCAATTCCTCTCAACAACTGCCCTTCCTTAATAAGGTACTGACGTGTCGCTGGAGCCCCATTGTCATCATATTGATAGCTGGCCAATTCGTGAGGCACCCCAGGGTCGAAGGTCACATTGAGAAGATCTGAACCATACTGCAGCGTCCCAAAATCTTGGGGTTTGATAAAACTCCACCCTGCATAATTGCGCTCATCCCCAAGGATACGATCTAATTCCAAAGGGTGGCCGATGGATTCATGAATTTGTAGATACAATTGATCCGGCATCAGAAGCAGGTCATAGACGCCCGTCGGACACACATCACAGTGAGATAATTCAATAGCTTCCGCCGCAATGCGGGTCGCTTGTTCTTTTAATAGAGCTTCCTCAAAAAACTCATCTCCTGCTTGGGCTACCCGAAAGCCATTCGTTCTCGTTTGGATAATGTTTCCCTCTTGAGCTGTGGCAAGCAGTTGAACGCCGCGCTTTTGAAAGGTTTGAGTAAAATTTGCCCCGTTTGAACTGACAAACGACATATCTTCTTCAATCGACATAAACATCGCTTCTGTATTAATGATCTTGTCATTCATCTTTAACAGGCAAGAAATCTCAACAGCCAACTCATTTAGAGGGCTTTTTGAGACCTTTGCAGAAGATTGAGTTGGGCTTTTATAACTACCTGTCGACGGGGGCCGTAGGGAAGGATCAAAGGGAAATAGTTGATACTTGGCAAGCCTTTTAGCTTGTTCAACAGCTCGTCTTGCGGCCTTTTTCACCCCGTCTAGAGAAAGGTCACTAGTCCCCGCATAGGCAAACTGTCCTTGAATCAACACTTCAACCATCATGCCAACATCGTGGCTTATTGATAAGGGATCAAGATTTCCGTTGCGCGCAAACCGGACCGTCATATGTTCTTTAACAAGTCGTAAACCTACCCAATCCGCTTGAATATCAAGAGAGGACAGAAGGTGTTGTAAATCTAGCATTATATTAACCTCTAGAGATTCCGAGTCATTTAACAAGAGTATATCATATTCTTTTTAAAAGAAGCATTAAGATGAAAAAATTATAGTGGAAAACCAGGTAGCGGTTTCTCCAACGTTTTGGCCCTGAGCTTAAGTTTCCTTAGCAATTTAAGCATCTTATTTAAAAAATGTGAGAAATGACAACTGCCATTCTCAAAAAAACCTTTGTCAAGGGGAACAGGGTATGCTACCAAAAGAAGGTGTTCCCCGGTAGCTCAGTTGGTAGAGCAAGTGGCTGTTAACCACTGGGTCGGCGGTTCGAGTCCGTCCCGGGGAGCCATTCTAGCCAACAGAATAAAATAATTTCTGCAATTTAATTATTAGACGGCTCTATACCCTCTGTATTAATACCCCCAGCAACAAAGCATTCAAACTATTTTCAATTATAGGTTAACTTGTAAATGGAACTAACACATCTTAAATAATTTGCCTGTATTTCTTGAGATAAATTATTCCGATGAGAGACTTTGCGGACAGGCCTTTAAGAATAACAAAGGTGTTCTCAAACTTTTAGTAAGAAGTTGATGAGAGCGATGACTTCAAGTTGTTTTTGTGAGCCTGATGCAAGTCTAATAAAACTTGTATTAATTTTGAAATTGCACCAGGCTCATAAACATTATGATGAGCCAGGGCTTTTAAATTTACACTTTGTTATGACGGTTAAGGAAGATAAACGTGCAAACGTCCGATTCCAAAACATTGTTGGAACGGTTTGGGAATGAGTGGGCAGAATCCCCATATTAATCTCAATAAAAACACCTTTGTGAACTGCTTCGTTCATTATCCCAGATGGGTATTCTAAATATTTTTTCGGCTCGCAAAAGCTCTACACAGTTTTATTGAGCTTCAGTATTGTTCATAGGCAGCTGATTTCTAAAACTTGTAAATTTCATGATAATAATAATCCTTTTTTTACAAAAAACAGAGTCTGTTTGGTCTCCCCGTGATCAACTTCCAATCACGGGGAATACATCATAAGGAGCTCTTCCTGCCCCCTAAAGTCAACCTCAAAATATTACATACATCTATGAAAAATAAAAATATTCATAATTATCAAACTATTATATTGGTTATATTGCAAAACTTTAAAATGCAATCATAAATATACTTTTAACATTTTTGTTCAGCTATATGCTGATATATTAGCTTACATTTTAATGATTTACTAAATTAAGAGTGTTTGGAGTAAATATGAACCAAGATCTCGTCAAATGCTATTGGCATGAAATATAAGGGTAAGGTGAAGCATCAATGGGGAAATATTTCATAGGACGATGTGCCCCAAATGAAGGGTTCTGTTGAAAAACTTTCAGGTATAATTCAACAAAGACACGGTTATGAAAAAGATCAAAAATAAAGTTAAATGCTGGAATTTTTAGAGAAAAACAACATGATTTCAAAGGACTAGATAATGAGAGCTGTATTATTAATCGTGCTCATCTTGGTCATAATTGGTGCTTTGCCAACGTGGCCACATGCTCAAACATGGGGATATTATCCCAGTGGTGGGGGCGGAATTCTGCTGATAATAATTATTATTTTGCTTATAACGGGGCGTTTATAAAAAGGGACCAACAACAATGAAAAATATTAAAACAACATCCTGTGCTTTGATGTTAACCTTTATGGCATCCAACGCACTCCTGGGGACAACAACCCCTCAAGCCGCACCTCTACTAAGAACAGAGAATAGGGATAAAAATGACTCAACATTCCCTGTCGTTAATGTGGATATTATCCAAGGTCGCTGGGAAGAAATAAAAGGGAAAATAAAAAAAAGGTGGGGGAAAATAACGGATGATGACCTTCTTCAAATAGAGGGCTCTTTCCAAGAAATTCATGGAGTGCTGCAAACAAAGTACGGTTATGATAAGATCCGCTCTGAAAAAGAGATCAAAAAATTCCTAAAGGAGAACAATATAAATCACAACGAAGGTTGCGAAGTTAAACTTGATACTCCGTAGAATTATGAGGGTTCATATGCAAAAATGAGCTTCGTATGGGCTAAGACTAAACTCATTGGTTATTAACAGCATCTGTGAATCTTGTAACTTCTGAACCCTTATACACACTAGATAAAGTATTGCATTGCTGGGAATTAGGTATATATTGACATCAAGCGCAAAAGGGTAGGAGGTCTGGTGTACATTCTAAAATCCAGAAAATAATCAACATATGTCATGGAAAGGGCGCCATGTGAAGAATTTCAAGCCACTGAATGAACATATTGGCAAACAGATAAAGGATCGTCGGAAAAGAGCGGCTATGACGCTCTCTGACCTGGCACAAAAATTAGAAATTTCTATTCCTCAGGTTGAAAATTATGAACGGGGTATTAATAGGACACCTGTGGAAACTCTCTATAAACTGAGCCAGATATTTAAAGTCTCTCTCGATTTCTTCTTCCAGGATTTTAATTATAATGCACACTTAACCGCAAAATTTTTGGATTCGGGCACCATTTCGTTATCGAACCATAAAGAAATAAATATTCTACTGGTTGAAGATAATCCAGGTGATGAATTCATCATTAGGAAGTTTATACAAGAGTCTTCCAACCCAAGCAATATTTTTGCCGTACATGATGGCCAACAAGCCTTAGAACTCTTGCGCAGTGAACAGCATACCCCCCTTTTCGTAAGAGCTGATATTATCATCCTTGATCTTAATATCCCAAAAATGAACGGCCAAATGTTGCTTAAAGAGATAAAACGAGATTCAAGAATTCAGGACATTCCTGTAATCGTTATCACAAACAGCCTAAAATGCGAGGAAATGATTGAAGTATACCGAAAGCATGCGAGTGGCTACATTTGTAAATCTGGCGACCTTGAGCACTTTAAAAGTCAGATTCAAGCACTCATTCATTATTGGTCGTTTGCAGTAGTTCTTCCAAGACTCAACTCATTGAATCATGACTTGAGTCGTGTTGAAATCGATAGCAATGTCACTGTACATATATAGTTACTTGAAGAAATTAGATGAAGCGATACTCTTAAAAATATAAAGGAAAAGTACGCTAATGAAATTTTCTGAAAATCCACCGATTGTAGTTGGAATTGGAGCCTCTGCAGGTGGGCTCGAAAACATTAAAGATCTTCTCTCATCAATGCCTACTGACACAGGAATGGCATTTGTCGTGCTTCAGCACCTTGCCCCCGACTATGAAAGTTTATCTTCTTTAATCTTGGCTCGCTGTACTCAGATGACTGTAACCGAAATTAAGGAAAGTATGCACATAGAACCAAACCAGGTATACGTCTTACCCCCCAACAAGCTTCTCAAAATCTCAGGTGACGTATTGCACCTTAACCCAGCAAAAAACACAAAAGGTGTTAGAACGACAATTGATGTTTTTTTTAGTTCTTTGGCAAAAACTCAACAACACAGAGCAATTGGCGTTATTCTCTCTGGCACTGGCACAGATGGAGGAATAGGTTGTGAGTCCATAAATGACAATGGAGGCATCGTAATTACGCTAGACCCATCGACCACAGAATTCGGAAGCATGCCTCAAAATGTGATCTCTATGGGGTTGGCAGATTATATTCTACCCATTGAGCAGATGACCGATGTTTTGATCAAACATAGTACTAACTCTTTAGTTAGTACAAACCATCCTATAGATATGGAAAGTCATAATTATGGAGTGAGCGATAAGGATAGTAGCGACCTCGTTCTTATTTTAAATCTCCTCCGAGCCCAAACGAAAGATGATTTTTCATCCTATAAAAAGCCAAGTGTCAAAAGACGTATTCAAAGACGCGTCGAAGCCAATGGCCTTAAATGTTTCTTTGAATACTACCAGTTTTTACAAAATCACCCTACTGAAGCAAAAAAGCTGCGTAAGGACTTAATGATTCGAATGAGCAGTTTCTTTCGTAATCCTAATAGTTTTGAGGCCCTCATAGAGGAGATAAGTCCAAACCTTATTGTCGATTCAGATCTCCCTTTTCGAGTATGGGTCCCTGGATGCTCAACCGGTGAAGAAGCATATTCTCTGGCAATATTATTGATGGAAAGATGCTCCCTTCTAAATATCAATAGAGATATACAAATTTTTGCGACAGATATTGATGAGGAAGCTCTTGAGATGGCCCGCAAAGGAACCTATTCCAGCAATATCCAGCGCGCTATGTCTGAGACACGTCTGTCGCATTATTTTGATAAGGAAGGAAAGTCTTATGTTGTTAAAAACAACATTCGGTCAAAAGTATTGTTCATTCAACATAATGTTTTGAGTGATATTCCTTTTTCTAAGCTTGATCTTGTTTCGTGCCGTAATCTTTTTATCTATCTTGAACTAGATATGCAGAAGGAAATCATAAAACTCTTTCATTTTGCATTAGAAAAAAATGGATATTTATTCTTAGGAGGCTCAGAAAGTCTGAGTAGAGAAAATACCCAATTTGATTTGATATCAAAAAAACATCATATCTATAAACGTATTACATCATCTTTGGGAGAAAGGATTACTACTACCATCCGCAATTCCCATAGATTAAGCACATCTCAAAGTTCGCCCCGGCCATTTCTTTTGCCGCAAGCCCATCGTACCTTCTTTGAACGGGCAAAACAGCAGCTTCTTGATGAGTATGTACCCGCTTCAGTTCTTATTAATATTAAATATGAAGTCTTGTATTTCTTTGGACCAACTAACCAATATCTCAAGATTCCTGAGGGTTCTCCCAGTCAAAATCTGCTGATGATGGCACGCAGTGGTCTAGCAGGAAAAATAAAGAAAGCTGTTCAAACTCTTCTTCAAAGTAAGAAAACTTCCGTGATAGACAGCACATACGTAGAAGACACAGATGAGCCATGTTGGGTCGAGTTTAAAGCATCAATCCTTAAGAAAACCCCAAGTGAAAATCTCTTTATCATTACTTTCAAGGAGAAGGAAATATCTCTGGCGCCCGCAACTTATGAAAAGGGATTAAAGAGTAAGTTCTTGATCAAAACTCTTGAATGTGAGTTGAAGGATGCGAGGGCATACCTACAAAATACGATTGAAGATCTGAAGGAATCCAACGAAGAGCTTAAGATCTACAACGAGGAAATTATATCTATAAATGAGGAGTTTCAATCTACAAACGAAGAAATGGAAACCTCAAAGGAAGAACTGCAGTCTCTCAACGAAGAGTTGACCGTGGTAAATTCTCAGCTTCAAGAAAAGATAGAAGAGCAAGAAAAAACCAACAATGATTTAATCAACTTACTCAGAAGCACAGATATAGCAACAATATTTTTAGATCATAAACTATGTCTCAAACGCTATACACCCGCAGCTGTCAAAATGTTTAACTTAAGAGACTCTGATTTGGGTCGTCCTCTCAAAGATCTTACCATGCGCTTTGTCGACCCTAATTTGATGAATGATGCTAAGAAAATATTGTTGGAAAGTGAATCAATTGAGCTGGAAGTTGAGACAGAGGAAAAGGATTGGTACTTGAGAAAATGTAGTGCTTATATAACAGCTGATGGTAACATTTCTGGCGTTATTATTACCTTTGCCAATGTGACACGCATTAAGATACTCCAACTTGAGGCACAGATTCATGAACAAAAATTTCAAGAAATATTTGACACCTTGCCGATCTG
This sequence comes from Alphaproteobacteria bacterium, assembly GCA_019746225.1. Lineage (NCBI taxonomy): Bacteria > Pseudomonadati > Pseudomonadota > Alphaproteobacteria > Alphaproteobacteria bacterium. The sequence goes on from JAIESE010000032.1 coordinate 11,172, forward strand.
CATTGCCTATGTTGATTGCAATTTGAAATATCATTTTAGCAATAAATCCTATGAGAAACGGATAGGTCTTACTTCTGATAAACTTCTGCATCAAACTATAAAATCGCATGCATCTGGCGAAGTCTATGGCGTTATTAAACCCCATATCAATAAAGTCCTCTCAGGTCATATCGCAAAATTTAATAACAAGACCATATCCCCCTCAAAAGATATACATTGTGAAGAAATTGTCCTTCTACCTGACATTAAGGAAAATTTGAAGTCCAAAGGCTTTTTCATCCTCATCTTCGACGTTACTGACCGTCAACGTGCAGCCATCTCATTTTTAAAAGCTGTTATTGACATATCCCCTCATCCGATATGTGTAGTAGATGACCATGATCGTTATGTGATTGTGAACAAAGCATTTTGTGAAAAGTCTGGAAAATCAGAAGCGGAATTACTTGGTCGTACCCCCCATGAAATTTACCCGAATCGCGTAGCCAATATCATTATTAAAGAAAATGATAAAGCAATACTAAATGGCTCTTTTTCTTGTAAAACAACTCTCTTTACCACGAATCCGACAGAGATATACATGGTTCACAAGAAGCCTTTTGAAGGTGAGGATTCTGAAAAATATATAGTATGTAGCTTCCAAGATGTAACAGAAATTATTAATTCAAAGACTAAATTACAAAAAATGGTCCATAAATTAAAAAATGCTAATGAAGAACTCAAAGATTTTGCACATATATGTTCTCACGATTTACAAGAACCAGCGCGTATTGTTTATAGTTTTGCAAAATTGTTTTCTGAAAGGTTTAAAGATACCATCGATGAAGAAGGTAAAAAATATCTCCATTATATTCTGGATGGCTCTCAACGCATGCAAAAGATGATCGAGACGACGCTTGCCTATGCTAAAATATCAAATGAAGATCCAATTCTGGCTCCCGTTAACTGTGCGATACTCGTCGCAAGAATAATTGAGGAATTGAAGCCATCTATTGATGAATATAATGTAAACATCACTTATGATAAACTTCCAATTATTATCGGTGACCATTTCAAATTTTATCATCTATACCTGAACTTAATTTCTAACTCCGTCAAATTTAGACGGACAAAACAATCTAAAATTCATATTGGGGTCAAACCCTATAGATCAGGATATACCTTCTTTGTTCAGGACAATGGGATAGGCTTTGATATGGAATTTAAAGGGAGACTCTTTAAACTGTTTGGGAAACTAAACAAATCAGAAGATTATCCAGGTGTGGGGATTGGGTTGGCAATTTGCAAAAGAATCGTCGAAGATAGCGGTGGTAAAATTTGGGTAGAGTCAGAACTTGGAACAGGCACAACCTTCTACTTTAATATACCCCAGAAAAAAGGACTTACAATTAAATAGCGCTTTAAACGACCATCAAACCTTTTCTCCAGGAAACTATGACATAGTTTATCAGACGCTGGTTTTGGGGGAAAATAATGTTAAGACTTCGCCTGAATAGGTATCTTTCAGCAAAATCAAAATATTCCAACTCCTTCTCTTCAAATAAACATTTGATAACTTAAATTTGCATAAAATTTAAAGTATTTTTCAAATAATTAATTTTATAAAGTCACATTGTTAGAGGGGTAGTCATTACTGTCTCATGCGGAGCGGAGTAGCAAATTATGAAACATATTATATATAGTACGAAATTATTTGAAAAAAAGTATATTGTTGGCGCCAATCAAGGTCGGCATGAGCTCTTTTTTGTGTTTGACAAACTCTCTTTAAAAACTGCTGAGAAAGCAAGAGGGTATGACGTAGTGAGTTGTTTGGTAGAAGATTACTTTGACGAGGAATTAATGGAACAGCTGTGTATGAACGGAGTTAAGTTCATAACTTTACGTTCAACGGGGTATGACCATTCAGATGGGCCGGCGTCTAAAGAGTATAACACTTTTTTACTCACACATTTATATTCGCGTCACAAGCAATTCCTAAACTTGCAACATGTAAATTGCTCTAAAAGTTTAAATTGACCTCTAAATTAAAGTATTTATTTGAGGGGGTTATTTTTAAGGTTACAATCGTAAAAAGAAAGCGCTTCAAAGTGAGGCTGAATTTAAGAATCATCAAAAGTGATCAAGGTATCAGCATCCTTCACAGGCAATTCATAAATACAAAGAAGGAAATCAAGAAATGGATAATTATCTAAGCTATCAAACCATAAAAGCTCTACAATTTAAGGAAAAGCTGAGGTAATAGTTCTAATTTTTTTGAAAGATTTACGTTACCATCAAATATATTTTGGAGAGCAAAAATGCTTAACATCTCTTACATTGGTTCCCCTTCAAATAATGTTTCAGATCAAACAATCGAATCAATTGATGTCATCGAAGCCTGGAACTTAGAGCACAATTTATCTAATGTAATTAAATGCATAGAAAGAGTAAGTCATAATAGCCAAAATCTTAAATATTTGAAAAAGGCAGAATGGCATTTAGATCGCGCTTGCTCAAAGGCAAAGAACGGTCACTTAGAAATGTTAAATAATCAACAGGTACAGATTGAGTCAGATAAATACCCACCTCAAGCTATTTGTGAGGACTGGAAACTAACAGATCTAATGTGCAGCACACTCATTAATATTTACTTTTCTCGACAACATCAATCTCATGTATTGAAGCAAAAAGCCTTACTCGCTGCTCTTGAGTGTTTGAGAGAAGAAATTCGTTTTCTTGATAAAGACAATCCTTAAAATAATTATTTTCCGTCTTTGAAGTTCGAAAATAGCTGTGTTTGATTATGCATCTCATCAAACGTGATTTGTAATATCTAAAATTTCCCTATACTAGAGCCAAACCTGTTAGGGTTTTACCACTCCCCCAAGAGCATTCAAGATATTTCCGCTTAAAGTTATTAAATGCGCCTCAAAAAAACTGTACAAGTGAAAGCGAACGATAGTTTCACCTATATTTCTATCTATTCCCTAGCTATTGTTTGATAGCATATATGTTTAGGCGCTTTTACGAAGTTCGGGTCAAAACATATGAATTATATAATAACTAAAGGAGAAAAATTCATGAATAAGAAACTATTTACAGCATTTGGCATTGTGCTAGGTATTGCAATTTTATTATGTTCTTGCTCAACCGAAAATCAAGTGGTTGATGAGCAGATTGTCTACTTTTCACCCCCTCCCCCCTTATCCCAACCTCAACTTTCGAAGGGTACAGTTCTGAAAAAGCGGATTCTTCCTAATAACGAGGAAGAGTATCGCGTTCGTTTAGACAGTGGGTTGGAAACGAGCTTCACTGTTGGCACACCTGCATACTATCAGATTGGAGATAAAGTGATCGTTCCCGGTGCATAAATCAACATCCATTGTTGATATTGTGTAAACTGTATTATTTAATCGTTAGGAGCATCATCATGAAATTAAAAATTATTGGACTCTCTCTTATTTTAGTCATCATTTCAGCCCTCAATTCAGGATCCATTGGATTATTTGGACTTGACATAATAGCCACCATATTTGGATTTTCACCATTCCTGGTTCGATTATTGTATGTCTTTATTGGAGCTTCTGGGGGTTACTTAGCATACCTAGCAAAGGATATTTTAGTTTTTTTCGGAAATCGGTTGTTAAAATAGAAGGGATTTCAGTATCCGAGAAACAAGTTGATATAATAGCTTGTTGTTAAAAACTACTGTTAGGTAGTTTCACTCTTTTAAAAAACCCCCTTTCATGATGAAAGGGGGAAATTTGTTAAGCAGGCTCGTCGTTTAATTCATCTATCTTTACTTTTTTTCATCCTTCCCAAACAGGGCTTCGCTTACTTTATTGAAGCCCTTCTCCACTTCATTTCCCACCGTATCAGCTAAATCTGCCGGACGGTCGACAATGGGACCGCCTTCTAATCCAAGTCCTTCACGATGGGTTTGTTGTTGAGAAGTTTGAGGAGCCTCTTTCTCTGGTTTCTCTGATCCCAAGCTGGAGCCTACCAAACCTAATGGAACGAATAGAGCACTCATAATAACTAAAGATAGTTTTTTTAAATTTAACATTTTTTTCTCCTATAACATGGTTGAAACAAGAATAACCAATGTATCCTTGATACGAATATAGCCATCTTGAAATCATTTAATTATTACTACTTTTTATGATCATTACGAATTAAGGAAATCAGCAATGTCATAATCAGAATAGCAGAAACGAAATAATTCATAACGTTAATTTGAGGTAAAATTTAACCCAACTTTTTCTCATAATTTATGATATTTAAAGAGCATAAATGAGTGCATGTTCACTTATGTGATTCTGCTAAAGCAAAGCCTGAAGTCTCAATTAAAAGATTCTAAAAAAACGAGCAGCCATATGAGAGTGCTGCTAATTTTCTATCAGTGTATGTTCCTACCAATAAAAACGACTACACATATAAGAAATGTTGGGAGAGACCCTTGTTAAGAAGACCTTCTCACAACATAATAGGATCCCAGGCTGATCATAGCGGCAAAGTAGCACCAGACTGAGTTAAAAGCGTACGCATAAAAGACTTGGGCCAGGATAAAGGCAAGGCCCGCCAACAGGCCCAAAACCCACAGGCAAGGGAGCGTGGACAAGAAACACGATCCAACGATGACGAGGAAATAGGCCCCAATGAGGACGAAATAGCCCACCTCTCCATAAGAAGAAAGGAAATGATCAAAGGTGCCCGAAAGGAGAGCATAACCCATGTGATGGGTAATGATTTCCGCTTTATTGCCCATGCTTATCATCATCACGCCAGAAAACAAAGCGATCAAAAGCCCGAGCCCTCCAAGCCCCACAAGCCATTTTCTCCGAAAAGCATTTTGCTCAAGTCGAGACAAGATGGCGGGAACCCAAACGGGCCAAAAGATCACACCGAAAAACAAAAATCCATAGACGCCCAGTTTGTGAATCAAGGTGTGCGTTTGGCCAGTATTAATGGTTACCCACACGATACCTTCCAGGAGCTGTTGTAGGGCAAAAATGAGGGGAATCATGGCGATGAGGCGCAAATTACGCGAAGGGGCAACACGAAGGTTGAGAAAAGCCATGGTGGCTAATACGCCGGATGCGGTAAAGCTCGCGCTGGCTGAAAAACACATCCTGCTTTCCTTTGAGGGTTCGGGGCCACTGAGGTCTCCTTAAAAGTAGACCATCAATTTGAAATAGGGAATGCTTATTAAATAATTCACCCCCTACAAGATCTTACGCGTTTTCTCTTGCAATCGACGCCTGCCCCACCATCCAAAAGATCACGGGCGTGATCAATGTATCCAGAAGGGTGGATGAAATCAGTCCTCCAAAAATCACAACCGCAACCGGATGCAAAATTTCTTTACCCGGTTGATCACCGCCCATCATGAGAGGAATAAGAGCAAAAGCTGCAACGAGGGCGGTCATGAGAACGGGCGTCAATCGCTCTAGGGATCCTCGAATGATCATGGGCAATCCAAAAGACTCTCCCTCGTGGAGCATGAGATGACGATAGTGGGAAATTTTTAAAATGCCGTTGCGCGTTGCGATACCTGTCAATGTAATGAACCCGACGAGACTTGCAATAGATAACGTTTGATTAGTGAGCCAAACGGCCGCCACACTTCCAATCAAGGCCATGGGAACATTGGCCATAATGATGAGCGTTAAGGTGGCCGATTTGAAATGGCTGTAGAGCAACACAAAGATGCCCACTAAGGCAAAAATGGAAAGCAGCGCGATCAGCCTTGTTGCTGCTTGCTGACTTTCGAACTGTCCTTCAAATTTCAGGAAATATCCCTCAGGGAGCTTCAGTTGAGACACCTTTGTTTGAACGTCATGAGCAACCGACCCCAAAGCGCGGCCTTTCGTGTTTGCCATGACAACGATACGCCGTTGTGTGTTGTCCCGATTGATCTGGTTTGGTCCGGTCCCTTCCTTAATGTCCGTTACAAATTTCAAGGGTATTTTACCTGACGGACTATCGATGAGAATACGACCAATCTTCTCAGCATCCTTTCGATCTTCCTCGTTTAAGCGCACCACCAGATCATGGCGCCTTGACCCTTCTAGGATTTGATTAATGACTTTACCGGACAACAAGGTTTCAATCGTTTCTCCCAGCTGATTCATGTTGATGCCATATTTGAGGGCCTCAATGCGCTTAGGGTGGATTTGAAGTTGAGGGATCAGCGTTTGTTGCTCAATCTGCAAGTCGGTAATACCGGGTATCGTCCTCATTGCATCTCTAATGACGTCAGCTTGCTCCCTTAGCGTCTGGAGATTGTCACCAAACACTTTGACCGCAATTTCCGCCCGTATACCTGAGAGCAAATGATCGAGGCGGTGAGAGATCGGTTGGCCAATATTCACAGCAACATCTGAAAGGGTGGCCAGCCGCGTGCGTATATCATTCAAAATGACATCACGGTTTCTCTTAGACGAACTTAAATCAACATCAATTTCAGAAGAATAGACACCTTCCGCATGCTCATCCAACTCCGCACGCCCACTGCGCCTCCCAACTGATTTTACCTCTGGCACCTCCAAAATCAGCCGTTCCGCAATGGTGCCCACACGATTAGATTCACTCAAAGACATCCCCGGGGGCAATCTCAGGTTTATGGTAACCGACCCTTCATTAAAGGACGGCAAGAAAGATTTTCCAAGATAAGGAACAGAAGAAACCGCGACGAGAGTCAGAAACACCAACGCCAAAATAAGGGATTTGCCATGGCGGAAGGACCAGGTGAGAAACATTGTATCAAGGCGTTTCAAGTGCCGCACCAACCAACCATCTCCGTGGGTCATCACCTTGAGGTTCGGAAGGAGGTAGTAAGAAAGAACAGGGGTTAAAGTGACCGAAACCACGAGCGAGGCCAGTATCGAAATGACGTAAGCCACACCCAAAGGTGAAAAGAGACGACCCTCAATTCCACTCAAGGCAAAAAGCGGGAGAAAGACCAATATGACGGTGCCCGTTGCATAAACAATCGAACCCCTCACTTCCAATGACGCATCTCGAACCACTTTGATAATCCCCCTCGGGACATTACTCAAGCGGTTTTCCCGCAAGCGCCTGAAAATATTTTCCACATCCACCACTGCATCATCAACCAACTCTCCTATGGCAATCGCAAGCCCCCCTAAAGTCATGGTGTTAATGGAAAGCCCAAACCATTTAAAGATGATGACGGTCATAAGGATGGATATGGGGATGGCCGTCAAACTAATGAAGGTGGTGCGAAGATTCATCAAGAATAGAAACAGAACAAGGACGACGAGCAAGGCCCCATATCGCAACGCCTCTTCCACATTATAAATGGAGTTTTCAATAAACGTGGATTGTTTAAAAAGCATCCTATCCGCCTGAATGCCTGGGGGAAGTTGTTTCTGAATTTCTTTAATATTCTTTTCGATTTCATGAGTCACCGTTACTGTATTGGCGCCAGGTTGTTTTTGAATCGACAAAATAACAGCGGGTTTGCCATCAACACTTGCATCCCCTCTTTTAAGAGCAGCCCCAAACTTTATGGTGCTCACCTCATGAAGGGTCAATGATTTGTCCTGAAGGTAATGTACAATTGTTTTTTGCAAATCCTCCAATTGAACGGAATTACCTAAGTACCGTACAAGCGCTTCTTTGCGAAAGCCTTCCAAATATCCACCTGTTGTGTTTTGTCCAAACCCATGGGCACTTTTTACAATGTCTTCTAAGGTCACATTGTAAAACCAGAGGCGGTTGATGTTGGGCAAAATTTGATACTGCTTCACTTCTCCTCCGATGGGGATCACTTGCGAGACACCTGAGATGCTTAAAAGCTGGGGGCGTATGACCCAATCCGAGATGTCTCGAAGCTCCATGGGGGAGACTTCTCCTTTAAGAGAGCTTATGCCGATCAGCATAATTTCCCCCATAATAGAAGTGACGGGCCCAAGAATCGGCTTAATGCCGGCGGGCAATTGGGACGTGGCCGTATCGAGACGTTCACTAACCACTTGGCGATTGCGATAGATTTCGGTTTCCCAGTCAAATTCCACGAAGACAATTGATAAACCAATGCCTGAGGTTGAACGCACGCGGATGACGCCTGGCAAGCCATTCATCGCCGTTTCGATCGGGAAACTAACCAGTTGTTCGACTTCTTCGGGTGCGAGACCTGAGGCCTCCGTCATGATCGTCACGGTCGGGCGATTCAGATCCGGGAACACATCCACAGGTAGTTTGGGCACAAGAATGCTGCCATATATGATGATGGCGAGATACGAAAATAGAATAAACCAACGGTATTTAAGGGAAAACTCAATGATCTTAGTGAACATGGTGTTCCTCTTCCCCCGATTTTACTAATTTAGACAGAGAAGAAATATCAGAGATCACGCGATCTCCTTCTTTCAGACCGGAAATAATTTCAACAGACTGATCAAAAAAGAGCCCGACCTCAACCTGTTGAGACTTGACAAGCTCAGGGCCTGAAAGAACAAAAACCGTATAGGACTTGCCCACTTTGTAGAGTGATTTTTGAGGAACAACGATGCGGTGATGCGTATCTTTGGTTGTTAAAAAGACATCAACCAGCATGCCGATAATAAGCTCGGACGATGCTTCTGCTATGGAGAATAGGATATGTTGCGCATAATCCCTTTCTCCTAGACGCGGGCTCGTTCCGATAAGCTTCAAGTCGTAAAACTTCTCACTGTTTTCGGAAGACCGTAAACGGGCGGATAGAATTTGCGCTGTTTTAAAATACTCAAAAGTATACGCCTCGATCCTGAAATATTCTGGGTTGATCACTTCCATGACAGTCTCGTTGGGCTGGAGAATTTGCCCGGGGAGCACATGATTATCGCCGATGATTCCATCAATCGGGGAGCGAAGGAGTTCTCGTCCACGACCTGTGGAGAGAAGTTGCTCTTTTTGTTTTTCCGAACGATCTAACTCTGTTTTTTTGTTCTCAAGTTCTTTGCGCGGTGAAAACTCCCCCAATTTGGTCAAACGTTCAATGTCACGGTGCAGAATAGATATCTCTCCCTCAACACGAAAGAGTTCCGATCTTTTGTCCGTGATATCAATGACGGACAAGAGCGGCTCAACAACTGCCAGAACTTGATTTGCCTCCACTTTTTCTCCTGTGGTGGGAATGGGGAAGCGTTCATCAACAAGAACACGCGCCAACTGGGGCACATGGATTTGCGCATACCCCCGCGGGCTTGCCACAATCTTTGCTGGAATAATCACCGTTTTTGGGCGCTCAACGGTTTTGGCAACAATCGTCAGCAAGCCGTTCTTAAATTGATTGCCCTTTGGAACATAGAGCCGTTGAAGTAAGGATATATCAGAAGATGATTTTTGAACGGTCTCTTTCGATGACGCAAGGGGCTGATCTCCATGAGGTTCATCGCCATGACAATGAGCGGGCATGCCACAGATGACGCTAAAGAGAAAACCAAATAAATAATGTCTATATTCCTTAAACATCCGCACTCCTTAAGATGCACAGTTCCCAATAGCTTTGGGCCATTGTGGTATGATGAGACTCAAGGTTTCGCTCATTTTAGGTGCAGCAATTTTCAGCTCTAAGGTCACTTTCTTGCCCTCACTTACCTTAAGGGACAGAACATAGACTCCCGGAGACTTTGACGCTTCAGCCTTACTTTTCAGGGTAATATCTCCTGTCACAGCAACATCAACATCAGCGCCCTCGAGGGGTTGGTTGGTTTGGCTGTCAGAGATGTAGAGATTAATTTTATCTGCCTCACACCGTTCCATAACGACCTCAAATAGACGGCCCAATGTCGATGGATGCTCTGATGAGGGAGAGGGTTTTGACATAAGCGCAGGCTCACTGCCATGATCATGTCCCGCATGGGCAACTACAGATGGCGCTAATGCACCCAAGATTAAGGTCATGCATAAGATTCTCACTGTCAAACACTCCGAAATGGATTCTGCCTACAATACCATCTTCTATTTATTCCCTTAACAATTGATTAATTATCTGTGAGGTTAGGAGAGGTTTTTGTGCCGTTTTGGGTGGGAGTTAATAATCAGCAATTCATCCCGGCCGCAAAGCCGGAGGACCAGGCCCATTGAAAGTTGTAGCCGCCGAGCCAGCCGGTGACATCAACCACTTCACCAATGAAATAGAGGCCGGGAACCTTTCGACATTCCATTGTTTTTGAGGACAGCTCATTGGTATCCACGCCGCCGGCGGTTACTTCCGCTTTTTGATACCCCTCACTGCCGGCAACCCTCACCTTAAACTGATGGATCTGATCCGCAATTCCCATCAGGCTTTCCTTTTTGAGATCGGTAATGCTTCTTTGATACTCTGGCATTGCAAGGCTTTCAACCAGACGTTTCGTCAGGTGGGACTTTAGAAAGTTTGCTGGCGTTTGTTTGTTGTTTTTATGAACTGTAAATTCTCGGGCCAAATCATAGTCAGGCAGCAAATTTATTATGATTTCTTCGCCCAGAAATGTTTCGAGATAAGAGGAGATCTGCAAGATCGCCGGACCGCTCACGCCTTTATGGGTAAATAAAATGTTTTCTCGGAACGTCGTATTTTTATAACGAACTAAGGAGTCATTCGACACCCCACTGAGGGCCGTGAAGAAGGGCTTGTCTCGATCAGATACGATCAAAGGAACCAGAGCCGGACGCATGGGGATAATGTTCAGCCCAAATTTTGTTGCCACGCGATAGCCAAAATCACTGGCCCCGATTTTGGGAATGGACAAACCACCGCTTGCGATGATCAACGTCTCACTTTGGAACAGCTCTGTATCAGTCCCCACCTCAAAACGATCTTTCTTCGACACTTTGCGTACATGGCAATTCGTCTTAATTTGAACATGGCTTTTGTGACACAGATCCAGAAGCATCTTAATGATTTGCGTAGCGGAGCCGTCACAAAACAGTTGACCCAGCGTCTTTTCATGGTAGCTAATGCCATAGGATTCAATGAGTTTGATAAAATCGTGTTGCGTAAAACCTGCCAACGCAGACTTCATGAAGTGAAGATTTTGGGAGATAAAGTTTTGAGGAGAGGTGTGCAGGTTTGTAAAATTACAACGACCCCCGCCCGAAATTCTTATCTTTTCTCCAATCTTATCCGTGTGCTCGATCAGAAGAACCTTCCGCCCCCGAATCCCTGCCTGAACAGCCGCCATCAGGCCCGCCGCCCCTGCCCCGATAATCACCACATCATATTTTGAGGTCGTCTTTGTCATGAATTCTGCCTAGGTGACATTTTTCAAAATCCCATAGGCTTCGTTGATCTTCTTCACGGTCTCCTCTGCTTCCAAACTACCTGCATTAGCGTCCGGGTGATGCTGCTTAACCAGCTCACGGTATTTTTTCTTCAGCTCCGTCTTTGAAAAAGGGAAAGACATCTCAAAAAGAGTTAGGGCCTTCCCTTCCGGCGAATGCGCCGGGAACCTGTCTTGTGAACTCAAATGGGAAGATGAAAAACCATCACTAAACAAATCAAAAGGGTCCTGCAAGGAGGGGCGGAATGCAGGTCGAGCTTTATCTCCCTTTTCTCCGAGAGGCCAGGAGGGCCGTTGCCAGGTTGTATCTGCGCGACGCTCCTGTTCAATTTCTGTCTCTGACATGTTGCTGTAATAATTCCATTTTGCGTTATAATCGCGAATGTGAATCAAACAAAACCAATACCAATCATCAACCCCCGCTTCAATATGATAGCGCGACTTTGGCGCGCGATAGAGTCCCTCATCCGTGCAGCCCTCCTGAGCACAAGGTTGGCCTCCCAAACTCTTTTCATAGGTCGTCTTGTTGTTGGGAGCTGGGTCAAACCATTGTGAGAATTTTCGAAACATGACGGCTCTTTATAAAATGAGAGGGGCCGCATCGCGCAAGATCGCTTCTGCTTGGGGGGTGAATTTACCATCTGGGCCATGAAGAAGGAGCCCCGCCGCAAGACGCGTGGGGCCATTGGAATTCTTACATCCTCGGATCAACACCCGCTTGGCCGGCTTATCTTTTCCAGGCCATAGAGGAAAAATGACAATATCCCCCATCTTTCCAGCAAAATAGCTCAAGATCATATCCAGGCGATCCGCCCGATGGATAAATGTAACCGTTCCCTTAGGGCGAACCATCAACAACGCGAAGCGGATCCAATGTTCGAGAGATGCTTCCCCTTCCCCATGGGATTGAGCCTTGTTGAACGTTGGGGACGGCGTGTGGTCAGAGGCCTCAAGATACGGAGGGTTTGCCATAACATGAGCAAACGTGCCAGCTGCAAGACGGGGAGGCGGGCGCAAAAGGTCGCCGGCCAAAATTTCGACACGATCCCGCATCGCGTTTAAAGCGATATTATCGAAGGCTAAACGAACGGCCTCCCGTTGTGTCTCCAATCCCGTAATGCGACAGGAAGGCACTCGAGCTGCCAGACACAAGGCTGCCGCTCCAACACCTGACCCAATATCTAAAACGGTCGTGTCGGGCTCCGGTTGCAAAGAGGCCGCTAAAAAGATGGGATCAATCGCCACGCGATATCCATCCACAGGCTGGCGAATTTGAACCCGGCCTCCTAATAAGTAATCTTGTGTTACAGCATTTTGCACCGTTTTGTTGTGCCTCCTTGGATTTTTTTGAACAATACTTTCAATAGTTGAGAATATAGCGTCATTTTTCACTATATCCTAACCCTTTTACAGGCTAGATTGAAGGAAAGATTACCAAATGGATGGATTTTAGAACCAAATGACCTCTGTTGCTTGTGAAAGAAGGGAAAATGACCCCCTATCAGACCTGAAAGTCCTTCTGCAAAAGGACTTAAATGAGGTTGATCAAATAATTGACCGTAACTTGGAGAGTTCTGTTTCCCTCATTCCAACCATTGGCCGCCACCTCATCTATGCGGGCGGCAAGCGCTTGCGCCCCCTTCTGACGGTCGCCTGTTATCGCTTATTTGAAACCGTCGGTGATGGGGCGATTGGTTTAGCTGCAGCTGTTGAGTTCATTCACACGGCAACACTCCTTCATGATGATGTCATTGATGAGTCTAAATTGCGCCGGGGTCTTCCAACTGCCAACGATGTCTGGGGAAATCAGGCAAGCGTCCTTGTGGGAGACTTCTTGTTTGCGCGCGCCTTTCAGCTCATGATTCTATCCAACAACCCGGAAGTTTTGAAAATACTCGCATCAGCTGCGGCGACCATTTCAGAAGGTGAAATCCTTCAGCTTTCCCTCTGCCACACCTTAGACGTCAAAGTTGAGGATTCTTTGAGAATTATCGAGGCCAAAACCGCTACATTATTTGCCGCTGCCTGCCAGGTTGGCACACTCATGGCTGGCCATTTTTCCCATGCTCCGGCTTTGCATGCCTATGGACTTAACCTTGGTATGGCCTTTCAAATTGTAGATGATATTCTTGACTACTGTGCGTGCGGTCCCCAACTGGGCAAAGACGTTGGGGATGATTTTCGCGAAGGGAAAATTACCCTCCCTCTCATTCTGGCTTATCCCGACTGTGATCATGAGGAGAAAGAGTTTTTAAGAAGAACGCTGATCGATCATGATCAAACGCCCGATGACCTATCCGTAGCCCTCGAAATTCTTGAGAAGCGCAATGGCCTTACAAAAGCTTATAATCTTGCCGCTACCTATGGGGAGCGCGCCCTCAACGTTCTGGAAAGCATTCCTTCCCATCCCATCAAGGATCTACTAGTCGACCTCGTGGATCACTGCTTACAACGGAAGTCTTGAATGAATAAGGAAGTTAATTCCCCTACACCTTGCTCCACTTTTCTTGGAAGGCAATGGGGGGGGCGATACCAAGAGCATCGAGGTGGGTTTTAAGAAGGCGATTGAATTCACGAGCAAAGTAATTGTTAGGGTCAGGGGTTATTTTGATGCTTGCACTCACATGCACCGCACTTTCAGCAAACCGATCTACACCAGTCACCTTCAAAGCCTCCAGAATCATTTTGCCAAAGATAGGGTCTTTTGACATGTCTTTCTCTGCTTTCGACAAGGCCTCGTGAACAGTACCGATTTTGGTTTTGTAGGATGTAGCAACATCAATCTGCACAACATTGTAGTTCCTTGACCGATTGATGATATTCCCCACTTCTGAAAAAGGAATGGTTTGCAAATATCCTGTATTATGACGAAGAGTAATCGACCTTAAAGACAGAGATTCAACAGCTCCTGTATGAGCGCCAATCGTGACAACATCACCGACTGCAAAGCTCCCGTCCACAAGGGCGAAGAAACCATTGATGATGTCTTTCACCAAGCTTTGGGAACCCAAGCTGACCGCAAGAGCAAAAGCACTCATAAGATAAACAAAGATTTTTAAGTCAAACCCAAAAGATTCAAGAGTCACAAAAATGGTAACCAACACCATTAGCCATTTGGCCACGCTGTGTAGCATGGGCCCAAAGGTTTTAGCAAACACGGTGGGTTCTCTTTTCTTGCCCTTAATTTGCTGGGGTTTCGTATGGTATTGCACAAAGAAATCAAGCCCCAACCATACAACATAGATGATTCCCCAGATCGTTCCGATGGTTGTTGCCGTCTTCGTCATGGGATGAGAAACGATACTGACAACGATGTCCGAAAAGAAATCATTCCAGATAGCCATGAGAAAAGCAAAAAAGGATAGGTACAAGCCCCATTGTAGGGTTCTTGAAATTGGGGCCATAAAGGGAGAAAGATAAGAAGTAAAGGCCTGAACCTTAGCCGCTTGAAACTTTGGCAACTTATAGCTCGCTAAAGCATCAACACGCCGGCGTCCTTCCAAGAAAACTGCTAAGATTATTAAGCTCTCAGCACATTCAAGTCCATAAGTTTGCCATAAAGTCCCCTCAAAGAAAATCTTATCTATTACGATGGGAATGCTGATCACGAGAAAGAGAACGGGTAGGTACCGAATAAACACATTCATCACTGGAGCCATTTTTTTAGGGACTGTCCCAAGGGATTTGGAATCATCTAGATAACGAATCATTTCCCTTCTTCTCCAGGAACGGTAATACAATATCAACAACGGAAACGAGATAAACAAGATAAGATTAGAAACAAAATCTTCCCCATAACTTTTGATATCGAAGGCAAAATTTAACCCGCTCATCAAAAGCGCCCAAATCGCAACTCCTATCCAAATTCTCAAAAATGGCCAGCCATTCAAAGACTCGTCTTGGGGATGTTCTTCATCAACGGTTCCAACAAGTCGAGAGACTTTTCTCTCCAGAAGAATAACGCGAAACCCAAATAAAAGGAGCCAAAAGCCAACAATCCACTTCCCTATAGAAGGATCAGAAACAAAATAAGGCAGAAACAGAAGCGAATATAAAAAGGGATAAAAAAGAGTCATGTAGGCATACGTTCTTTGCCTCCTTGCATAGGCACTTCCAGTCACACTTGTGTTAATACGTTCCAAGCGATTCTTGAAAACCAACATAAGAACCCCTTCTAAAAAGGCGCCGAAAACAATCAATGCCGGGAACCAGGCAAGAGCGGTCCAAAAGTCCTCACGATTCTTTTCAATTCTCAAATAATCAACGAACTCATTTACAAGAACTGGAATATTCTTCACACTTTTGAAAATATGGGTTGCCGTATCTGTGCCTAACTGAATAATGGGTGTGATATAAGCAACAAGGGACCCACCTTTTCGCTTCTCCTCAGACTCTTGAGCGCTTGCAAGAACTTTCAAGGCCTTTACGAGCTTTTCACGCTCGAGCGGATTCTCCAATTGCTTGGCAATTTTTCTAATTTCTTTAGATTGAGGAGATGACTCCATGGAAAGATGCTCGGGTAGAGAAAGAGATCCCGTAGCAAAACTTGGGTTTACTAGAAATATAACGAAGAGCAATAAGAAAATATGTTTCATGATGTTTTCCAAAAGCAAAAAGGCAACCCCGGTTTTGTTTCTCCCGAGGTTGCTTTGCTTAATTCAGTCTAACTTACAGGAGGCTTCCCCTTTGAGTCAGTTTGTCCCTTATCTTTGTCTTTATCTTTATCTTTATCTTTATCTTTATCTTTATCTTTATCTTTATCTTTGTCTTTGTCTTTGTCTTTGTCTTTGTCCTTATCCTTTAAGTCGTCATTTTCAAGCTTTAACGGAACAAAACGTGGCTCTCCCTCACGAGTTACCAACAACAATATATTTTTGCGCTTTTCTTTCTTTGCATCTTCAACGGCTTTAGCAAAGTCTTCAGGCTTCGACAATTCTTTTTGGTTTACCTTTTCAATAATATCCCCTGGCCTATTATCTGAAGCACCCCTCAAACCAATTTCAACAGCTGTGCTATTAGGATCAACCTTCATAACCATAATCCCTTTGGATTCTTTAGACAGCTTGAAACGTTCCTTGATTTCTGGCGTCAATGCTGAGAGTTTTATCCCTAATACCTCAACACTATCCTGCCCAACTGCTGATTTTGCTTTATCTGGATGAGTTGCCACGACACGATCTGGTGCTGTTTCGAATTCGCCTAAGATCACATCAAAATTCATTTCTTTACCATCACGCCAAACCTTGACTTTAACGGTCTTGCTTACGGGCGTTTCCCCAACAAGGCGTGACAAGCGGGCCTTTTCTGTCACTTCCTTACCATCAAATTCAAGAATAATATCCTCTGGCAGCATCCCTGATTTAGCGGCAGGACCACCAGGTGTCACACTACCAACAATAGCTCCTCTGGCTTTCCCGAGCCCTAAGCTTTCAGCAATATCGTCGGTGACAACTTGGATACGAACCCCTAACCAGCCACGCTTTGTTCGACCAAATTTTAGCAACTGGTTAACTGTGTCTTGGGCAACTGCTGCTGGAATGGCAAATCCAATTCCAATATTTCCCCCGCTGGGTGAAAAAATAGCCGTGTTAATACCAATCACCTTCCCATCAAGGTTCAACAAAGGACCCCCGGAGTTGCCCATATTAATGGCTGCATCATGTTGCATAAAATCATCAACATAGTCATTCACACGGTTTTTCCCCCCACCACGCAGCATAATATCCCGCGCGCGATTGGATATGATGCCACTGGTCACGGTACTGCCCAAACCAAAGGGATTCCCAATCGCAAGAATCCAGTCTCCAACCTTAACGTGTGAGGAATCACCCCACTCAAGGATTGGGAGTTTGCGGTGTTCCTTTGGCAAATTATCTGTTTTGACCTTCAAAAGGGCAAGATCCGTGCGTTCATCAAAAGATACGACCGTTGCATCTAATTCCGTATTGTCGTTTAAAAAGACGGAGATTTTTTTAGCATCGGCAATAACATGATAGTTCGTCACAATGATCGCTGATGTGTCATCTGATTGAATGATAAACCCTGAACCCAAGGATTGAACTTTCCGAGGACGTTGGGCTTGTTCAAAGAACTCTTTAAAGAAATCTTCAAATGGGGAGCCAGGCGCAAACTGCGGAAATCCCTCTTTACCAGGGCCACCCCCCTCGACAATCTGTGTTGTTGAAACGTTAACAACTGCCGTAATCACTTTTTCGGCAATTGAGGAAAATCCCTTACTAATGTCAAATTTAGACATGGGTTCCGATTTAGGCTCTGCTTTAGCATCTTTTGCAGAAGAGTTAGTTGTCACATCCTTAGGTGTTGTAGATGCTGGCACAGACGGACTTCCCGCATGAGCTGCCCAAGCATCTAACCCCAAAAAGCTGATGCTTAAAGTCAAAACCATAACATGACGCTTCAATTTACTTACCTTTTTCATATTAAACCTCTATTTATGTGTTAATTACTCTAGTTTTTCAGTTCTCGTTCTGGGGCATTGAAATACCGAAATAAATCATTGTCCGTTGTCAAAACCAAGGTTGTTCCCTCTCCTAAAGTCTCCCGATAGGTTTGCATTGTTCGGTAAAATCCGTAAAATGAAGGATTTTTTCCCAAAGCAGAACCCAATATCTGAATAGATTTGGCTTCCCCTTGACCCCGAATGTCTTGGGCCTTCTGTTGAGCTGTTGCCAAAATGATGCTTTGATCACGATCTGCCGCAGAGCGAATTTCTTGGCCGATTTTTTCACCTGTTGCTCGGTTTCCTTTGGCAATTTGATTCAATGCTGAAATCATACGATTGAAGACAGCATCTCTATTTTCCATGGGCAACTCAGTTCTAATAATCCGCACATCAACAATTTGAATACCCAGAGGCCGTGCTAAAGCGTCGACTTCCTTTTCTATTGACTTCATAATCTTTGGACGCTCCTCAGACAACAAATTGCGCAAGGGCACCTTTCCCAAAACATTACGAACTGTACTGGTCACGAAGAACTCCAAGCGCATAGAAGCGCCTTGCTCCGTTGCGGGCTTCACTGTTTGAAAGAACAAGACAGGATTAATGATTCGGTAGCGGGTATAGGTGTCCACCAACAATCTCTTTTGATCTCCTGTTGTTATGCGCACTTCAGGAAAATCAGCATTGATGATGAGTTTTTCATAAAACAAGACTTCTTGAATGAAAGGAAGTTTAAATTTCAAGCCAGGCTTTTCGTGAACTTTACTCAACTCTCCAAACTGCAGCACAATAGCTTGCTTCGTCTGATCAACTGTAAAGATCATCCCTCCCCCTACAATGACCACTAAGACAACAAGAGCGCCGATGATAAAACGTGTTGATTGACTCATTTGGTGCGTCCCTTCTTATCCATTTCCACAGCTGGATGACCTTTCAATTCATTTAAGGGAAGATAGGGAAGTATTCCTTTTCCAACTTTCTCATCCAAAATAATTTTTGTTGTCTTTGATAAAACATCCCGCATGGACTCAAGATAGTATCTCTTCAATGTAATATGAGGATGTGCCTCGTAAGCCAGCAGAACTTGAGTGAAGCGCGTCGCTTCACCTTCTGCCTCTGCAACTTTACGTTGACTATAGGCCATTGCTTCGTTGGCAATTTGAGCTGCTTGACCTTCAGCACGCGGGATAATCTCATTTCGATAAGCTTCTGCTTCATTACGTGACTGATCCGCATTGACTAAAGATGCTTGTAAATCATTGAAAGCATCAACAACTTGATGCGGTGGTGCCACATTTTGAAGCTGAATACCCACAATTTGAATACCCATTTTGTATTGATCCATTAGTTTTTGAAGGATTTCTTGCGCACGCGTTTCAATTTGGCCACGCCCTTCCGTTAAAGCCAAACGTGCTGTTGTTTGACCGATCACTTCCCGTACAACACTTTCAGCAGCAACTCGAATCGTTTCATCCGGATTGCGGGCCGTGAAAAGATATTCTTTGATATCCTTAATCTTCCACGAGACTGTATAGTTCGTATGAACCATATTCTCGTCTCCAGTTAATATCAGAGTTGCATCTGCAGAATCCCCATTCTTTTCGGACTTCATACCACCATCGATGATATTCAAACTCGAAACTTTTTTCACAATGACAGCCTCAAATGGGGCTGGAAGATGATATTGCAATCCTGGATTCGCATATCGAACCATCTCCCCAAAACGTTTGACAACTCCAATTTCGCCTTCTTGAACACGATAGAGGCCAGTGCTTAACCAAATAAGAATAGCGCCCGTCGCCAGAAGAACGGCAAATCCCCAACTCCCTTTCGGTGCGCCCCCTTTGAAGCCGCCCCCTTTTGGACCGCCCCCTTTTTGACCCCCATTAGAACCACCACCCGATATTATTTTGCGGACACGGTCCTGTATCAGATCAATGAAATCATCGATGTTATTGCCCCCACTTGAAGAGGGACCCTCCCGGCGTCCCCAAGGATTTTGGGGTACATTATCCTTAGGTCCTCTAGAATCTTTTGACGGATCTTCAACAGGACGGGGGCCTTTCTTTATGCCATTGCCCTTCGTTCCACTACCCCATGGCCCTTTCGAACCTTTAGATGAACCATTTTTACCATCATTGTTCTCGCCGTCATTGTCCCAAGACATATAGGTTTCTTTCAGTTGATTAAGGACCCTTAAACACACTATATATCAAAGAAAAGAAACCGACAATCAGGAGAACGACAATGTCTTCAACAAATTTACTGAATGAGCAAATCCGCCTCCTTTTACAACATCTGACCACAAAATCCGGGCAGCCTCTTATTAATTGGCTCATATCCTTAAAGATCGAAGATGGAAAAGTCATGATGATTTTTGAGTCCTCCCCAGAACATGCAAAGGAAGTAGAGGCTTTGCGCTATGAAGCCGAAACTCTTGTAAAGGAAATGCAAGGCGTCAAAAAAATCAACAGCGTTTTATCCACCGAACGTCCCTCTCAAAAGGCCACCCCCAAGCAGCGAGAGCCTGAGCATCTCCCAAATGTAAAACAGATCATTGCCGTTGCATCTGGCAAAGGAGGCGTCGGAAAATCGACGACTGCAGCAAATCTCGCCATTGCGCTCTCACAGTTGGGACAAAAGGTGGGATTACTAGATGCAGATGTATATGGGCCTTCCCTGCCTCGTCTCTTTTCTATTACGGACAAACCTGAGGCAACCCCAGATAAAAAGCTAATCCCAATTTTTCGTAATGGCATATATTGTATGTCAATTGGCTTTATGGTTGCGGAAGAAACAGCGATGATTTGGCGCGGTCCCATGGTTCATAGTGCCTTACAACAGATGTTGAAAGAGGTGGTATGGCCCGACCTTGATATTCTGATCGTCGACATGCCGCCCGGCACAGGGGATGCTCATTTAACATTATGTCAACAGGTGAAGCTCAACGGCGCAATCATCGTCTCAACCCCTCAAGATATTGCACTCATTGATGCACGTCGGGGGTTCAATATGTTTCAACGTGTTGATGTCCCGATCCTGGGAATCATTGAAAATATGAGTCAATTTCATTGTCCGAAATGCGGACATATCAGTGAAATCTTTAGCCATGGTGGTGCTAAGAAAGAAGCGGAAAAGCTAACTGTGCCATTTTTAGGGGAACTTCCCCTGGATCTTTCCATCCGCCTTCAAAGCGATCTAGGCATCCCTATCACTATCGCCCAACCAGAATCAGTCATTGCCGCTATCTACCGAGATATTGGGCAAAAAGTCATTGACAATCTAAAAGTTATTTGAACTTTTATTCACAACTTACACAAATATTAACTCTTGACACCAATACGATTTCCCAAACCCCTTGATTTTGGCCTGTTTTTAATTTAATCGTTTAAATACAATGCACTATGGACAAGCCTATTTTCTGGGCAATGGTCCGACAAACCAATGGTCTCATGGGATTTCACATCCCCACAACCCTTTTTCCCCAAAGTTATCCACAGATTTCGTGGAAAACTATTAACCTTTTGTTAAGGATTGATTCTAAAGGGTATTTGAAATTATTTTCCGAGCTTTTTCCTCGCCAGATGCTTATTTGTAAGGTACAGACACCCATTCCCTGTTATAATTAAAAATAGAAAGACCAAAAGACGGTTACCCAGATGACATCATGGTTTGAACAAATTCGCATCTATACGCAACCCCAGTTGTTGATTATCCTGCTTCTTGGCATGATCAGCGGCTTACCCTTTTTATTGACTTTGTCGACTTTAAGCTTTTGGCTCGCAGAATCTGGCGTTAACAAAACCACGATTGGTCTGTTTATGCTGGTCAGTCTTCCCTATAGCTTAAAGTTTCTCTGGGCACCTTTTACAGATCAGTTTTCAATCCCTTATTTAACCACCCGTTTCGGCCAGCGCCGCAGTTGGGCTCTCCTCAGTCAGCTAGGGCTGTTTGTGTCCCTGATCTTTCTTGCCCATTGCGAACCCGCCAATGCCATTGCTCTTACAGCCATCTCTTCTTTTTTCGTATCTTTTTTTTCCGCCTCTCAAGACATTATTATAGATGCCTATCGTATTGAAATCTTAAAGGCAGAAAATACCGGCGCCGGCGCTGCGTTAGAAGCGATCGGATTCCGGTTTGGGATGTTGGCATCAGGCGCAGGTGCTCTATACCTTGCTCATGCTTATACCTGGCGTACGGCCTATCTTGTCATGGCTCTTGGAATTGTTTTTGGTATGATTATTTTCTGTTGTATTGCTGAACCTCAGCACAAGAAAATTACACCTCTCACAAATAAGCAAAAGAAACCCTTGTCAATACGTCAATGGATCCATGCCCTCTTTGTTGTGCCTTGGATACAGCTTCCCAAGAAGCGGGAATTGATTTACCTTCTCGCTTTCATCTTTTGTTTCAAAATGGGCGATACAGTCCTCAATGCCATGTGCGCTCCTTTTTTATGTGACCTGGGATTTAGTAAACTGGAATTCGCTAATGTCACTAAAGTGTTCGGTATCACGCTTATGGTCTTTGGAGGCCTCTTAGGGGGCGTCATGATTCAACAATTGGGAATCCTTCAATCAACCATTATGTGCGTTGTCTTGCAAGGGATCTCATCCCTTATGTTCGTCATCCAATCCTTGGTTGGTTATCATTTAAGTGTCCTCATGATTACCGTGGGTGTTGAGAGTTTTTGCTCCGGCATGGTCTCGGCCATCTTTATTGCCTATATATCCCATTTTTGTCGCCAACCCTATACTGCAAGCCACTTCACCCTCCTTTATTCTTTCGGCTCGTTCTGTCGGGTGTTCATTTCAGCCCTTGCTGGCTGGTCAGCTGATCATCTGGGTTGGACAACCTTATTTCTCTTCACGGGGGCATTTATTCTACCCGCAATTTATGTCTTGATTAAACTGGTCCAACAGGGGGAAGAGAATGCTCAGGTTTTCCGGTTAAAATTGCAAGCTAATAGCACTAAAGATGCATGATGAGGATTGACAACCTCGTCATTTGTCGAAAGGATAGATCCAATCGAGTGATAATCTCAGGATTGTGTTTTTTAAGGGAAATGCTTAGGACGTGACTTATCGGAAATACAACCGAGGATCTGTGAAGCGCCAAGCGAGAACATGTCGCGTCGGTCCCTTAATCATGGATGCGATCACCCCAATCTGTCAGCAGAATGGCTTCGTTCAAGCACGCATTCTCCTTGAGTGGGACTATATCGTCACCCCCCAATTCTCGCAGTTTTGTACCCCTCTCAAAGTTACGTTCCCTTTGAAACAACGCCATAATGGCCGCTTGCTTTTGAGAGCAACCAGCAGCATGGCAACAGAGATTTCGTATTTAGAACCGCTTATATTAAGCCGCATTAACCAATATTTTGGTTATCAAGCCATCAGTAAAATCGCACTCCTTCAAGGGCCTATTACAAAGCGTGCCCTTCATAAAAGGGCAATCCCAAAACCCCTTCCTGAAGCGGAGCAAATACGCCTTCATAACGACGTCCAACCTATCAAAGATGAACGATTACGCGCAGCCCTTTTATCCTTGGGCACCGGGATCTCTCAAGAAATGACCACACCATGACACAATCTATTTTACAAAAATCTCACCTCGTTGACTACTTAAGTGCAGGGTGCAAACAGCCTTCCCATTGGCTTATAGGGACAGAACATGAACAGTTTCTTCTGGATAAGAAAACACATGAGCGGTTCCCTTATGAAGGGAAGATCGGCATCCATGCGGTCTTAGAAGCCATGCAACCATTTGGATGGGAACCAATCTTAGAACACAATAAAATTATTGCCTTAAAGATGCCCCATCGACAAGCGACCATCACCCTTGAACCTGGGGGACAATTTGAGCTCTCTGGAGCACCCCTTGCCACCCTTCACGACACCAAAGCAGAGCTTGATACCCACCAAGAAAAACTTGAAAGTATCCTCAATGCGATGGGTGGCATCAGACTCCCCATGGGAGCTGACCCTCTTTCCCTTCGAGAAGCTATCGATTGGATGCCTAAAGGTCGTTACAACCTCATGCATCAATACATGCCAACCAAAGGCAAACTTGGCCTCGACATGATGCTGCGGACCTGCACCGTTCAGGTAAATCTTGATTTTGAAAGTGAAACCGATATGGTGGCAAAGATGCGGATTGCGATGGCGCTCCAACCTCTGGCAACCGCCCTTTTTGCCTCATCCCCCTTCCTTGAAGGAAAGGTGACGGGGTATCAAAGTTACCGAGCCCATATTTGGCAAGACACAGACCCTGACCGCTGTGGCATCCTCCCTTTTGTATTTCAAGACGATATGGGCTTTGAAGCCTATGTCGACTATCTCCTTGATGTACCGATGTATTTTGTTTATCGCCGGGCAGAGTATATCGACGCAAGAGGCCAATCTTTTCGAAATTTTATGAAGGGTGAACTACCTGCTTTGCCTGGTGAGTTTCCAACGATAAAGGATTGGACAGATCAAACAACCATTGCTTTCCCAGAGGTCCGTTTGAAACGATTTCTTGAAATGCGTGGTGCCGACTGCGGACCCGAGGATATGCTCATCGCCTTACCAGCGTTTTGGGTTGGCTTACTGTATGATTCAGTCGCCCAAGATGAAGCCCTTCAGCTGATTCGCCAGTGGCCCGTTGACCAAATTCTAAAAGCACATCAGGCTGCCCCTCGTGAAGGTTTGAAGACCCTTATCAATAACCGAACCCTTCAACAAGTTGCCATAGATGTTCTTGCCATTAGTACGAGAGGCCTTCAACGACGGGCCAGGCTAGAAAACGGCGTAGATGAGTCCATCTATCTTACCCCTTTACACGACATCGCACAGTCGGGGAGAAGCCTTTCCACAAAAATGCTAGAGATGTATGAAAAGTCACACTCCGTAGAGTCGGTGATCCAGGATCTGCTTAAGATATAAACCGCCCTATAAAATTATCAACAGGATAAAAAAATGCCCCCCAATTTTTCAATCAGGGGGCATAAGGCTCATTCAATAGACTTAACCAATTTTAATTTTGCGAGCACCTGTTCTTGTGCCACATTGGTTTTCTTTAGCAATGCGAATTTTTAGAACGCCATTCTCCAAAGATGTATTGATTGTCTTTTGCGCAGAAACTTCGAACGGAAGTGCAATCGCGCGTGATACAGGACCACGAGCAATTTCTGTATAGGCAAGAGCTTTAGGCTCATGGCACTCATTACGTGTCCCATTGAGGTAAATTGTGTTGTTTGAAAAAGAAACATCAAGATCTTGCGCTTCCATGCCCGGCACATCAAAAGACAAGATGTAGTCTTGAGCTGTTTCACAAAGTTCAGTTGCAAGATTCGGTGTTAATGCGCAGTTTCCTTGGTTCAAACCATTCAAACCTTGAAGATCACCACAAATGCCACTTTGAACGCTACCATGCAGACCACCTGGAATGCCCAGGGGAAGTGATCCAAAAGATCCACCACCAATGTTGTGGCCAAGCGGGCTGAAAGGGGCAAAACCTAATGTTGTGCCTGCTCCAAGATGTCCACCTTGGCTACCAAGACTTCCACCAACCTGTGGATTCCCGATTGGTAAACCAACTGAAGGTGTAAAATATCCAAGACCTGCACATGGGTTATAATAAGATGGTGTTCCAACGTTACCCAAACCAAGACCACCAAGATGACCACCAAAAAGACCTGGCTGACCCAAAGAGCCAACGCCACCCAATGTTGGTACGCCGAAAGATGTTGGAAGAACACTTTGTCCGCCGAATTGACCTAAACCATGATGACCAAATGCTGAGATATGTGCTTGATGAGGAACAAGAGTTCCAAGACCGATGTACTGTATCATTTTTATTTCCTTCTCTTAATTAAAATAGTTTTAGAACTCGCAAGACATTTACAAGATCTCTTCACACATCAATCTTAAGTGAAAAGGTTTAATAATGATTTAAAGGCCGAGAAGAAAGGTTCTCTTGAAGCCTTATAGAAATGACGTGTTTTTCATACGTGCTAGGAGAATTTACTTGTGAGTGATGGCCAACCCTCCCCCAACAGATGGGATGTGATTTCCCTTCTCAAAATTATTTGCGGAAAACAGGCAAATATATCATTGACAAGCTAAAAGTTATTTGAATTTTTATTCACAATTTACAAGATTCTTAACTTTTCATTCAAAGACACGTTTGCAAAGCCTTTGTTTTTGGCTCATTTTTATAATTATCATTTAAATTCAACACGTTAAAAACAAGCCTAATTTCTAAGCAAAGATGGGGCGGACCAACCCCCTCATGGGATTTCACCTTCCCCAAAGGCCTTTTCCCCAAAGTTATCCACAGATATCGTGGAAAACTATTAACCTTTTGTTAAAGATTGATTTTATCTAGGAAAAACCTTGTTAAAGGGCAAATGAGACACCCTTACATACTCAAACAAGATACTCCTGAAGTAAAGCCGGAGCCTGCACCAATCATCAGGAACTTGGTTGCAACATTAGGAACCCCGAGACCAGATTTAAAAATTATGGAATGAAGTCATATAGCCATGCCGCTGGAACAAACCTGCATCAGGCCGAGAGTGGAGTGGCCATCATCGTCAATGCCGATGATGGCCTCACTTGAACACCCAATGGAGAAGGAATGACAATGGAAAGAAAGTTTCATGTCATTGCTTTTTCTGAGCGGCCTCTTATTTTAACCTTTGTTCTTGTAACTTTCTTGCATTTTCTCTTAAAGATTGAGCACCTTGCTCTAGCCTGCCCGTTCTTTCTGCTAGAGCATCTACATTTTCGCCTCTATGAGCGAGACCTTGCCTTGTCTGCTGTGCAGGTTGAGTGCCGTGCTCTTTACCAGGCAAGATTTCCCGCTTTTCTTGAGGACTCTCCTCGTGGTGGGCGGCCATGCCCGCACCAGCCTTAATGGGGTTTAGCGAATGAGCATGAGCCCTGGCGTCTTCCATATTTTCAAACACTCGGACTGTAAATTGGCCCGGGGTTTGGTCACTAAGCAATAGGCTTTTAATCATACGTCCTTGAGTGTTAAACTGGTAGGCACATGTGTGCTCCATAGACGAAACCCTCTGTGCCTTCCATCCTTTCGATATCGTTACAAAATTCGCAATCCGTCTCCAGTCTTGGTAAGGAGTTACTGATTGAAGTGCGTGTAGATCTTTTAATGTATCAACAAAAAGTATCACTCCTGGTTCAATTTCAACGGGTTCATTTGCTACCATGGATTGCATCTTAGAAACTTCGAGTTCTGTAGGACATGATTTCCGTTGTCGGGTCATTGGTTCAACCGCACTAGGTTCCCTCTCTCCTTGTACAAGCATTTGCTCCAGATCTTTATTGATCACTTTCAATTCTTCTAACTGCCCTTGTAAAAGTGCTACCTGAGGGCTCTGCCTATCGGGAAGTTCATTGAGTTGTTCCTGTAGTTTGTCCAGGTCAGCCTTAGCAGAAGACTCCTTTGGTGCCTTTGGTGCTTTCGAGCCTTCCTGCATAGCAATCGTCGACAAGGAAAAAACGGTCAGTAGAATTAAGGTACGCATGGCAATCCTCCTAAGTTTCAATCAAATTATACACCAAATATAATAATAGTATGGCACATTCAAAACTGAAGTAAACCCCCCTATGATTATAAAGCGAAATATTAGAGGTTTTCTTATGGCTTGGCGTTCCTTTCTTCCCTCATCTTCTATCTATTTCTTTATGTCGCTTTCTTATCAAATCTCTGGGAATAGAATAAGGGGTCCATTTACCCCTCTTCCACACGTCCCTAAATCACCTGTTTTTGGGATGGTTTCAAAAAACACGTCAAAATGCATTGACCGAGGTACCTGTGCCTAGCCCTGTTCGTTTGTATTGGTCTTCCCTCATTGGTGTTTTAGATTGTACGCTAAAACATTTAATCATTTTTATAATTTCCATCTTAACTTAGAAACAAACTATCTACTTGACACCTAAGTCAATCAAACCTATATACATGTGGAAAAGCGGTTATAACCCCGCCCCAACTTATTTACAATTGGAAAATTTATGAACAAATATATTAAAATAGCAGTATTGTCACTTGGTATATTAGCATCACATGTCACTATCGCTATGGGCGCAGAAAGAGCCGAGAGAGAAGCTAAATGGACACCCATTGTTTTCGACCATGCGCCCCATCCTCTGGTTGTGACGAATCTTAAAGACTTTCAAAAAGAAAAGCTTCAATGGGTGGCCAGAGCACCTTTGTATCAGTACTTAAGGTCAGGTAACTTAAAAACTGTAGCACTTCCGTGTCTCGAACAAATGAGCGCCCAACTTACAGAGCCTTTCTTAACAAGGGTTAAAGAAGCTCTAGAATCTGTAAATCATGGCCGTTTGCCCAATGCTGCCAAGTATATGCTACAATTCCATCTATTCGTTCCGGGTCTTGATGAATATATCATAGACCTATCCTCAAGTTCTTGCTTTATTTCCGGCGGTCGCTATTTTTCTGAAGAAGCCTCAAAATTTGTTAATTCAAACAAATTGAGGATGGCAATTCATAATTTTTTGACCCCTGAGCAGGTCCAAGAACTTGAGAGGCAGGATTCCGACAAACGAGGAATTTACCTTGGTAAAATTATGGAAGAGGCCTTAAGAAGTGAAGTTATTGGGGGCGCTTGGAAAGATAATGCCCTAGATTCAGAAGCCTTGATCCTCCTCTATATTGTTCGAAGTTTGGATAAAGCACTTCAATACATTTATAAAGACGCCATGGCGCGGCTCACTAATAAATTTCAGGATCAATACGAAGGCTACAAACCTAATGTTAAAAGTATTGTGATCAATAGAATGGTTTTAGCCATAGGATCTTATTATAAACCTTGTCATTTATGCCGAGATTTGATCCAAGGGTTTCAATTCCGATTCCGGGAATTAGTACAGATTCAAGCCTCTCGTCTTAATCTACCTTTCAGAATAGAAGAGAAATTTGGCAGTTTGGCTCTAACCTTTGGACAAGTCCTTACAAGAAATGCCAGTTGCAGTGACGTTGAGGACAAATCCCCTTTTCTTGAGAATTCATTGCCCCAAATTCATATGGGTTTCCATCAATATGTTGAGTGTAAATCAGATAAAATAAAAGATGGATGCGAAGAGAAAGCTTCATCAGCTGTACCGATACAACCCAAACAACCAGATGAAACCGTTGTGGAGCAAGAACCCAAATCCAGACAACCAAAAAAGACCGATAGCTGGGCTGTCGTTAAATCTAAAAAAACAAGAAAGTAGGCATGCTCTGGAAAGCTATGGCAGGCCGTTTCAATGCCTGAAAGCCATACGACTACCTTGTTGAGAAGTGATATTCAAATCTGCTTTTGGTCGTCCGATCGTAAACTGTTTCATTGGCGGAGTAATATTAGCCTCATTTTAGAACACGACTCCATTTTTTCACACTTTCTTAACCTAATTGAGAGATTCTTAAGGTAGGACAGCTTAGTATTGTGGCTGGAAAAGGTTGAATTTAAAGGAGAAGGAATTCAAAATGCTAAATAGTAAAATAAACATGCTCGCGCTCGTCAGTATATTAGGGATTTTTATCCAAGATGCTCAAAGTATGGATGTCCCTCCGGCCTGTAATCTTAAGTTATGTCTAAGAGTAGTCAAACAAAGGTATGAAGATCATCAGAGGCTATTGGCAGAGATATCTTCTGCTCCCGGCGATACAAATGATGAAAAAGAGGAGAACCGGAAATATTGGGAAGAAGATTTTGAGGCACGAATTTTGGGGACGGCACAACAATGTCACTGCACTGTTGACCAATGCAATGTCCGTAAAGCCCTCGAATATGCTCGCGCAAGGAAAAAGGAAATCGCCGAGAGAAAAGCACAAGCAGCTAAATAACCTCATAAAATAGGCTATTGAGAAGGTCTCTGAGCCCATTGCTGTCGGATATAATCCCGAATTTTCTTCAGCATGTCTTGTTTTTGAGTATCTGGATTAGATTACTTAATGATGTCTAGGGGGTTAGAGCTGGAATTCAAATCCAATATCTATTTTTCTTTTCGAGTCTATCTTTATCCACATGTCAAAATTGTGCTACCTTCTACGAAATAATTGTAAAATCTCTAGGCATAGAAAGTGAAGAATACCCTTTCAGATAAACGAATAATTGATGCCTTACGCACTCATTATGGTATTGAAGGTGCTACGCTGACATTCCTGCCATTGGGTGCGGATTTGAACGCGTCCGTCTACAAAGCAGAGACTCATGATCAGCGGGCTTATTTCGTAAAGATAAAAAGGGGCCACCACCATAGCAGCATTGCCATAATGGACCTGTTACTTAAAGCTGGGATTGAACAAATTATCCCTCTTATAAATACCCTTCATGGCCAACCTACCATCCAAATTGACGATTATACAGTTATCGTTTATCCATTCATTGATGGCCAAGATGGCTTCAGCAGACTTTTGCGTGACCATCAATGGCGCGCTTTGGGTAAAACGTTGAGACAAATTCACGATATTGATGTGCCTCAGTCGCAACAACTTCACATCCGCCGTGAAACCTACTCCCCCAAATGGCGAAATGCCGTTCGATTGATGTTATCCCACGAGAAAGCTGCTCAGATTGGTGACGAAATCGCCGTGAAATTATGGGCATTTATAGGGGAGAATTTCGCAGAGATTAAACGATTGGTAGACCGGGCTGGTCAGTTGGCCAATAAGCTTTCTCACGAACCGCTCAAGTTCGTGCTCTGTCATTCCGATATTCATGGCGGCAACATATTAATTGATGAAGAAGACAACACCTTCATCGTTGATTGGGATGAGCCCATCATGGCGCCAAAGGAACGCGATCTTATGTTTATTGGCGGAGGCGTTGGGAATATTTGGAACAAGCCTCATGAAGAAGAGATCTTTTATGAAGCCTATGGAAAGACTGAGATTAACAGGACATCTCATGCCTATTACAGGCATGAACGGATCGTGGAAGACATTGCGATCTACAGTCAAGAAGTGCTTTTTACAAGAGCAAAGAGCGCGGACAAGTTGGTCATGTACGAGCACTTCATAGCCATGTTTGACCCAAGAGGCGTGGTAGAAATAGCGTTCGAAACGGATAAGGCATAAGGCCAAAAGCCCGATCAGCGTTTTCTTCTCACTGCGCCATCCCCAAACCCTGTTTTTTTTAAACGTAGTTAAGTGATCTATTAAACATTCTTTAAGTAGTTATGGAGACAATTAATCAATAGATGTAAATACATGGAGCTAATATGTTGAAACCCTATATATGCCCGATTTTTTTGTAGGAATAGTGAGCTCTTTACCTTCTTTGCATCCGTCTGAGGGGTATACAAGGGCTAGTATTGCAAATTTTTTCATTTTGACATTTCTGCTTAACGTTTAAAAACTTTATGGTTTAGTTCAGCAATGTGATAGATATAGGATTTTTTTTATCATTATGCAACCTTCGAGAGAAAATTTTGCTGTAAAAATAGGGCAATCCGAATCGGGTTAGTTCTTCTCTCCTGTGCCATCTGGCACCACTCCACAGGCAGCATGTTTATAAACCAGACCCTAAATTGGGGGCTCAACAAAATGAAATGAAAAACATTCAACCCCCCGCCGGCCGCCATCAAGTAACTGACTCACCTTCACGTTCGCTGCGGCCGCCGATTTTTGTAACCACTTGCCATCATTATGATAAATATGGCCCAACGATGTCGTTCCCAATAGCCCGAATGACGATATGTGATACTCAAACGCATTAAGCGGCCAATGGGCCATCCTAAATAAAAGAACAACATCGGCTTGGTCTCCCTGCAAAAGATCATGTAACTCGGCAAGATGCGGAACCTTAAGCGCGGTGTATTTATCAAGGAGATAGATATTTGTTCTTTGATCGCCTTCTGACTGGTTACCCCTGGTGGGATACCGCACATCTAATGTAAAGTAGTTATAAAGCCCTGCGCGTTCAGTGCCCGCCACAGCTTCTGGTAGAAGAAAATCGCATTTAAAATTCATTAGGTCACTTATTTTGAGCTCTCGAATCACATTGTTGTAACAATCTATCCTTAGGACCCCTGTTAAGAACTTTGCTTTCAGTTTCAGTGCGTCCCTAGCTGCTTGGCCAATATAAAAGGAACCGATGAGCTTAGCAATGTTTTTATCGTGCCCCCTTAAGAGGGAGTTGGGCCTGAACTTGCTAATGGCAGTTAGAATAGTTGCGACTTCCTCTGGTGCCGCAGGCTTTTCCGCTTCCTTTGGTGCCGCAGGCTTTTCCGTGGCCAGTTCCTCCATCGAGTAACTTTGAGTTGCCATGATAGTCCCTATGATCGCGCTTAACAGTGTTTTCTTAATGTTCATAGTCATTTCTATTTCCTTCATTCTCTTTTTACTGTACCAAGCATTGCCTCGGGCACGGAAGTACGGTGCCATGCCTTTAGGCCTTGGCCCAACTCGTTAATCGTATTTTAGTTTATAAATGAAATGCTAAAACACTCGCTCACCGCTCCCGGCCAGCCCCGATTCTTGCGTCCCGGCTCCGGCAGTGATGTTGCCTCCGAATATTGTAAACGCTTACCACCATTTTCGTAAATATCGCCCAATTTTTTCGTTCCCATTAGCGTGAATGACGATATATGATACTCAAACTCATTGAGCCGCCATCTGCCCATCCTAAAAATAAAGACAACATGGGCTTGGTCTTCATGCAAAAGATCACGCAACTCGGCCAAATGCGGAACCTTAAGCGCGGTGTATTTATCAACGACATGGATATGTATTTTTTGGTCTCTGTTTGTCTGGTTACCCTCTCCCTCTGTCTGATCACCCAAGGGATACCCCACATGAAATGAATAGTCGTCAGCAAGCCTATCGTTATCCGTCTCGGCCACAGCTTTTTCTAGATCAAACTTGCCATTATGATTCGGTAGGTCACTTATTTTGAGCTCTCGAATCACATTGTTGTAACAATCTACCCTTAGGACCCCTGTTAAAAACTTTGCTTTCAGTGCGTCCCTATCTGCTTGGCTAACATAAAGGGAACCGATGACCTTAACAATGTTTGTATCGTGCCTCCTTAAGAGGGAGTTGGGCCTGAACTTTTTAATGGCCATTAAAGTAGTTGCAACTTCCTTTGGTGACGCAGGCTTTTCCGTGGCCAGTTCCTCCATCGAGTAACTTTGAGTTGCCAAGACAGTCGCCATGATCGCGCTTAAGAGTGTTTTCTTAATGTTCATAGTCATTTCTATTTCCTTCATTCTCATGTTATTGTACATGGACGTTTGGTGACCGCATTATTACTTCCTTTATATTAGTGATATAAGCACGATCGGGTTGAGATGCAAGTTTTTTTGAAAAAAAGGTCATGAATTTAGCCTGTCTTTCAGTCAATGTGCGGCGAAACAAGTTTATGCTGTTATGGGAAAGTTATCTCAGGATCCCCAGAGATTGTAGTAAATTAGCATACAGATTTCTTGGGGATTCTAATTTTACAATGATTGTTTCATTTAGCGTTGTGAGGATTTGTGCAAATTGACTCAATATTGCGGGGTCTTTTTCAGCCAGGATTCCCGGGAGGCTGAATGTTCGTGATAAAAGCTGGCGAACTTGTTAAATTAAGAGAGGATTGTTGTCCAATAAAGGGGTCAGCTCGCTATTTAAAGAAGCAAAATAAGCCGTAGCATGAGCTTCTGTCATGACATAACTAATAGATTTTAAACGGATTATGTCAGCTAATGCGGCCTACATGGCCACCAAAGATAAGTCTGAGCTATCTTTGCCTATGGCTTCATCGAATTCTAATGTCGTTAATAGTTTGCTTTGAAAAACCGGTAGCGCAGGTGAAACACATGGCAATGGGGCTTTTCTTCACCTAATTTCTTATCGGTTTCAAAGTGATAGTTCATAATGGCAATCATGCCTTTTGCAACGCAGTTGCCTGGAATAAATTCTTTTGCTCAAGCTATGTTCTGTTCTTTCATGAGCTCTCTCGGTAAAGAGAACTCTATCTCTCGATAGACACGTGCATCTTTTCGTTTCTTAGCTGCCTCAAAAATATCTGATAATTTTTGCAAAACTGTATAAGGTGATATTTTGCATTCTTTGCAAATATCTTTTATCCACAAATGTGAATTTTAATAAGCAACGATTTCTACATATTCTACGTTCTCTCTGTTTCTAGAATCATATGTTTCACCTGTGCGCTGACCTAGCAACATCGATGCCGATCTATACGCGAGCGCAGAGACGCATGAATGCCCACTTTTCCTAGAGATTCTCTTAACTATGAGATGGTAATTTGCCATGATTTTATCTTACATTAATTTACCTAAAATTGTAAGACATGTCGCTTGCGACAAAGCGACTTTGCAAAGTAATGTGTAAGCGCGCATTTCAAAAATTTGAAAATAATCATTTATCATTATCATGAAATATTTTATTATTAACTTTAGGGATTTGTGTGTGAGGGGATTGTAGGGGGATCATCATCTCCCTACAAAAAGCAGAATGAACACTAAGATCGAAAAGCGACTCCATAAGGTTAAGCAGCGTCTAAACCGATACCAGTGTCAACGCACACGATATCTTCGTCGACGAGGAGAAACAGCTATGCAATTCCGCAAAGCAAGAACAAGGACACTTATCCAGCTCGGTGGCCTCGTCGATAAATCCGGTCTTCTGGAGCCTCTCAACATCACACTTGGTGATGATCTTCAAAAAGACTACGGCCATCTGGAAAGCACAGCCATTCTGACGGGAGCGTGTTAGAACTGCGCGGTCAGTTTTATGGTGGGGAAGCGGCAGCTCAAAAGAGGATTTGGTTTGAAAGAGGGAAAAAAGCTTTGGGGAGATAATGGTTTAAGTCCTTAACTTTCAAATCAATCATATTCCTCAAGATTCGAGCAATGGAAAAGAAAGTGCTTTCAGAATGCCTTATAGGAGTGATTCTTTAATGTTCTATCATTGAAATTCTGACATTGAATTTAAATCACCCTAATTTTTGTTAATGCTCATTGGGACGACTCAGGGGTGTATTCAATCTTGCACAGGTACAAATACGGTACAATTTATTAATCTTAAGAAAGTGGATTTCCAGGAAATCCTTGATTTGCTTGGTAGCGAGGGAGGGACTCGAACCCCCGACACGCGGATTATGATTCCGCTGCTCTAACCAACTGAGCTACCCCGCCAAAGTA